>NZ_DFRG01000258.1:0-24968 GCF_002378135.1 Thioclava sp. UBA3469 | reverse complement strand
GTCCATCTGCAGCGAGGTGATGCCCTCTTCGGTACCTGCGACCTTGAAGTCCATGTCGCCGAGGTGATCCTCGTCGCCAAGGATGTCGGTCAGAACGGCCCAGGAGCCATCCTCTTCGAGCACCAGACCCATCGCGACACCCGCCACGGCCGACTTCAGCGGAACGCCCGCATCCATCATTGCCAGCGAGCCACCGCAGACCGACGCCATCGAGGACGAGCCGTTGGACTCGGTGATCTCGGAGACGAGGCGGATCGTGTAGGGGAAGTCCGTCGCAGCCGGGAGAACCGCCTGCAGCGCGCGCCATGCGAGCTTGCCGTGGCCGATCTCACGACGACCGGGCGAACCGACGCGGCCCACTTCGCCGACCGAGTAGGGCGGGAAGTTGTAGTGCAGCAGGAAGTTCGAGCGCGAGTTGCCGTGCAGCGCGTCGATGATCTGCTCATCGTCGCCGGTGCCCAGCGTGGTCACGACCAGCGCCTGCGTCTCGCCGCGGGTGAACAGCGACGACCCGTGGGTGCGCGGCAGCAGACCGGTTTCCGCCACGATCGGGCGAACCTCGTCCAGCGCACGACCGTCGATGCGGCGACCGTTCTTCACGACGTCACCACGCAGAACAGCCGATTCCAGCTTCTTCATCGCGGTGCCCAGCGTCGGATCTTCGAGCTGCTCTTCGGTGAGCTGCGACTTGATCTCTTCCTTGGCGGCGTTGACCGCGGCCACGCGCTCTTGCTTGTCCGAGATCGCGTAAGCGGCACGCATCTTCTCTTCGCCCAGACCTTTGACGGTCTCGAGCATCGCCGAGTAGTCGGGCGCCTTGAAGTCGAAGGGCTCTTTCGCGGCGGCTTCTGCGAGGTCGATGATCATGTCGATCACCGGCTGCATCGCGTCATGGCCGAACTTGACCGCACCCAGCATCTCGGCTTCGGACAGCTCGTAAGCTTCCGATTCCACCATCATCACGGCATCCTTGGTGCCCGCGACGACGAGGTCCAGACGCTGCTCGGGGTTTTCCCGCAGCTTCTGCATGTCGTCGACTTCGGGGTTCAGGATGTATTCGCCATCAGCGAAACCGACGCGCGCGGCGGCGATCGGGCCCATGAACGGCACGCCCGAGATCGTCAGCGCGGCCGAAGCGGCGATCATCGCGACGATGTCGGGCTCGTTGACGAGGTCGTGGCTCAGCACGGTGCACATCACGAGCACTTCGTGCTTGAAGCCTTCCACGAAGAGCGGACGGCACGGGCGGTCGATCAGGCGCGAGGTGAGCGTCTCTTTTTCGGACGGACGAGCCTCACGCTTGAAGAAGCCGCCCGGCACTTTACCGGCGGCATAGTATTTCTCTTGGTAATGAACCGTGAGCGGGAAGAAGTCCTGGCCCGGCTTCGGTTCCTTGGCAAAGGTCACGTTGGCCATGACGGAGGTTTCGCCCAGAGTGGCGATGACCGAACCGTCAGCCTGACGGGCAACCTTGCCGGTTTCCAGCGTGAGCTCTTCTTCGCCCCACTGGATGGATTTTTTCACAACATTGAACATTCAGCGTATCCTGTCTGGGAGCTCTCACGGGCGTATCCCGTGTCTCCCGATTTGAATGGCGGCCCCATTGCCGCCGCCCCCTTATCCTGTTGCACGCGCCCGGGGGCTCGAGGCGTCACGTCTCAGATGGGCCTGCCAATACAGGAAATGAAGGGGTTTGGGAAGGATGGAGTTAGGCTTGGCGAAACTCCAAAAGTTCGCCTACTGTTCGACTTTGAGTAAGAAAACATTAACCGACTGAATTCAGAGTAGCCAATGACTTCTTCCGCACGAGACCTTTTCGAACTAGCAAGCCAGCTTAATGACGGGATGAAGAAAGGCTCCGGCGAAGCTGCTCTAAGAAATGCAGGAGTTGAAGGAAACTTCGCTCAGGTAATTTCGCGAATTGTCATGTTAACGAAAGCGACCATCGACGAATCCGCCACTGCACCGTTTCGCAGCGAAGCTCGACGAGAAGACCTCGTCAGGCGTGTTCAATTGTCCAGCGAAATTCTTTTGAACGCGCTTTCAAAAAGAGGTGGTGGCAACACGACCGGTCCTCTGGTCAGTGACATCATTTTGGAGCGCCTTCGAAGCGCAATGGAGATTATCGAAGAGAAAGACATGTCTACATCAAGGGCAAGCTCTCGCGATCAAATGATTGAAGAGACTGAAAGCTTGATCAAAGATGTTAAGGATTGGGATATTGAAGAATACGCAAAGAACACATTGCTTATGCAATTGAACAGCATAGAGCGTGTGGTTCAGATGTCAGACCTTTACTCTGAGCGAGAGCTTCGTGATCGTGTCAAAGCCGTCATCGCGGACTTTGCCGCCGAATTTTCGCAGGCTGACAAAAAATATCAGTCGCGGATGGAGCGCATGATGCTTTGGGCAAAGCGAGGCTTCTTTGCGGGAAGTTTCTTTCTCGGCCTCACAGCCGATGTCACAACTATCGCAGGCATGCTTCCTCCACCGTCGCTTCAGATCGGCAAGGACTAAGGCCTACCCAACAGTAACGCCCGCCCCTTTCGGGACGGGCGCAATGATGCTCGTAAGCTCTTCGATCATTCGATCGGGCGGAACTCGCCTCTGTCTTCGGACGCGAGGCTCACCACCACGATGGCGATGAAGGCCGCGATGAAGCCCGGGATGATCTCGTAGAGGAACGAGCCCCAACCCAGCGAAATCCAGACGATCACGGTCAGCGCACCGACGACGAGGCCAGCCACGCCGCCCAGACCCGTCATCCGCTTCCAGGTCAGCGACAGGATGATCAGCGGACCGAAGGCCGCGCCGAACCCGGCCCATGCGTTCGACACGAGGCCGAGCACTTTGCTGTCGGGGTTCGACGCGATGATGATCGCAGCGATCCCCACGGCCAGCACGGCGAGACGCCCGACATTCACAAGCGTGCGGTCCGAGGCGTCCTTGTTGAAGACGATCTTGTAGAAGTCTTCGGTCAGCGACGAGGACGACACCAGAAGCTGGCTCGACACGGTCGACATGATCGCCGCCAGAAGCGCGGCATAGAGGAAGCCCGTCACCAGCGGATGGAACAGCAGGTTCGACAGGATGATGAAGATCGTCTCCGGATCCTGCACGTCGAGTCCGTTGCGCTGCGCATAGGCGCGGCCGAAAATACCGACCGAAATCGCGCCGATCAGCGAGATCGCCATCCAGCCCATGCCGATATTCCGCGCTTTCGGCACATCGGCGACCGAACGCACGGCCATGAAGCGCACGATGATATGCGGCTGGCCGAAATAGCCCAGACCCCAGGCGACCGCCGAGAGCCAGCCCGCGAAGGTCAGCCCGTTCGTCATCGACAGGAAATTCGGGTCGATATTGCTCAGCCGGCTCGCAGCCGCGTCCACCCCGTCGCCCTGACCGGTCGTGAGGATCACGATAGGCATGATGACGAGCGCGAGCATCATGATGCAGCCCTGCACGAAATCGGTGAGCGACACGGCGAGGAAGCCGCCGATCACGGTGTAGACCAGCACGACACCCAGCGTCAGGATGACCCCGGTCATGTAGCTGCCGCCGAAGGCGCTGGCGAAAAGCTTGCCCCCGCCGACGAGGCCCGACGCGGTGTAGACCGCGAAGAACACCACGATGATCACCGCCGAAACCATCCGCAGCAAGGTCGCGTGGCTCGGGAAGCGATTGGCGAGGAAGCCGGGGATGGTCAGAGCGTTGTCATAGCGCTCGGTCTGCTCGCGCAAGCGCGGCGCCACGATGACCCAGTTCACGAAAGCGCCGACGAAGAGGCCGATGCCGATCCAGCTCTGCGTCAGGCCCGACACGAAGAGCGCGCCCGGCAGGCCCAGAAGCAGCCAGCCCGACATGTCCGATGCGCCTGCCGACAGGGCGGCAACCGCGGGCGGCAGGTTACGTCCGCCCAGCATATATTCCTCGGAGCTCGACGTGGACTTGCGCCACGCATAGACCCCGATGGCCAGCATCAGCACGAAATACAGTGCCAAGCTGATCCAGACTCCGATCTGCATTGTTCATCCTCCCTGTTACGGCACCTGCAAGGTAGTGCAGATGCCTGCGTTTTCCCGTTTGGAGGGGACGATACAGGAGGACAAGAAGCCGAACCGACCAAAGTTTTTCTAAAGTTAGGTTATTCGGCCAAAAGTACCGACTTTTGCAGCCATATAGTCCGAAACTATCAAACCAGGCAATTCACACGGAATTTCGCAAGTGAACCGCAATTGCGAGACTGAAATGTGATTACGCAAATGAAAACGCCCGCACCAAAGGCACGGGCGTTTCGAATTCCAATCCGAGGCGGATTAGCGGCGCAGGCCGAGACGCTCGATCAGCGACTGGTAACGTGCGACGTCTTTCGCCTTCAGGTAGTCGAGCAGCTTGCGGCGCTGCGCGACGAGCATCAGAAGACCACGACGCGAGTGGTTGTCTTTCTTGTGCTCTTTGAAGTGCTCGGTCAGGTTCGCGATGCGCTTGGTCAGAACTGCGACCTGAACTTCGGGGGAACCGGTGTCACCTTCTTTGGTGCCGTATTCCTTGATAAGCGCGTTCTTGTCTTCGACAGTGATCGACATCGGGATCTCCTTACATTGAGGGTTCGGGCGCAAGCCGGGATGTCGTCCAGCAAGGTCCATAGACTGCCCCTTTCGGAACAGATGCGCGCGTATAGACGCGAATCGTCTTGTTGAAAAGCCTTATTTCAAAGCGCTATGGCCTGCTGCGCTGCGAATTGCGCGGGCGTGAGCAGCGCCACGTCCTGCGCGCTCAGCCCGGCCGCGTCCAGCACCTCGGCCAGCCGAACGCCGTCGAGAAGGATCCACGCCGCATCGGGATGCGCCTCGGACGGCTCGATACTGATCTGCGGCGTGGCGGTGCCCTGCGGATCGTAGATGACCGCCAGCCGGTCCTGCCCGGCCGTGTAATCTGCGATTGTCGCAGGGGCGTTCGGATCGATCCAATCGCCCAGCGAGAAGCTATCGCCCCCTTCGCCGCCATGCAGCCAATCGCCCGAGCCGCCGAGCAGCACGTCCTCCCCTGCCCCGCCATTGAGCGTATCGGCATCGGCCGCCCCCGCATCGCGCGTCTCCGGTGTGACGCCGATCAGCAGATCGTTCCCGGCATCGCCGTTCAACTCGTCGCGCCCGGCATCGCCGGTCAGCACATCCACGCCATCGGCCCCGATCAGCGTGTCATCGTCAGCGCCGCCCGCGAGCATATCGTCGCCCGCACCCCCGATCAGCGTGTCCTCCCCGGCCTCGCCAAAGAGCCGATCCGATCCGAACTCGCCGGATAGGAGATCCGCCTCCATGCCGCCGACGAGTTCATCCTCGCCGTCGCCGCCGATCAGCGTGTCGGTCCCCGCATCGCCCCAGAGCGTATCGTTGCCGGACGCACCGAGGATCTGGTCGTCGCCGTCCCCACCCCAAAGGCTGTCATCGCCATCATAGCCGTTGATCTGATCGTCACCCGCTTCGCCTCCGATCGCGTCGTCGGAGGCGTCGCCCCAAGTAATATCGTCGCCGGGTCCGGGAGCCGGTGGCTCGACCGGATCGGTTGGCACCTGCCCCGCGCTGACCTCGGCCAGCAGCGACCCTGCGCCGTCACTCGATACGTTGGGATCCGCTTCATCCGCCGGAGGCTCATCACTCTCGGCATCCGACGAAGCCACCATGAGACCCGCCGTAGCCCCCGCCATCAGCAGGCCCAGAACACCCGACAGAAACAACATCTCTCTCACCCCCGGTGAAGATGCGAGAAATCTACCGCTGCCGGCGCGGATACCCTAGGAAACAAGCGTTAAATGCTTAACGGTTCGCTCAGCCTTCGCGGGTGAACCACAGCTCGGGCTGATGCTCATAGGCGATATAGAGCGGATGCTTCGGCGCGCCCGCCTTGGTCAGCCCGAGGTGATGCAGCGCCCGCCCGCTTTCGCGGAGCAAATCTTCCACCGCAGCGCCCCGCGCGAGATGCGCGCCATGCGCACCCCAGGCGCAGATGATCCGGTCCTCGGGGCCGCCCGCCCAGTCGAGGCTCTCGCGGATCGCCGCATCGTTTTCCGGCCCGACCGGGTCCGGCTGCGCCCGCATCACCTTCGGATCGGTCGCGCGATAGGCAAAGATATTGGTCACCCGGAACGCCCCGAAGCCCAGCGCCCGCGCGCGGCGCTCGCAGCGCTCCACGGTCGGGTCGTTCTGCACCTCGGTCGCCGTCGAGGGGTTGAGCATGATGAACAGCGCCCGCGGCTTGCTGTCATCCCAGACCCGCGTGAGCAGATAGCGGTAATTCTCGCAATCCGAATAGACCGCGATGGAGGGTGCGTCGCCTTTGATATGCTCGCGGGTGATCATCTCTCGTCCTGACCGTTATGTGCGTGACAGAGGGCGGATGCCTCCGGCGGGGATATTTGGACCAAGGCGAAGGGGCGCGTCAAAGGTTGAAGACGCGGCTCGGATGGACCTCGCCGGATTTGTAGATGCCGACGGCAAGCGGCTTGCCCTCATGGCTGACCCAGACTTCTTCGCCCCATTCGGCGTCCCCGGGAAGCACCATCCCCGGATTGCCGTTCTTCAGCCGCACCGCGCCCTCGGGCGTGGCCTTCAGCTGCGGCAGATCGTCGAGCCCCAGCTCCACGGGCAGAAGCTTCTCATCGAGCTCGGGCGTCTTGGCGAGTTCGTCGATCTCGGCCAGCGTGATCCCGTCGGTTGCCTCGAAAGGCCCCGACCATTCGCGGCGCAGCCAGAGGACGTGGCCGAGACAGCCGAGCTTCTGACCCAGATCGCGCGCGATGGAGCGCACATAGCCACCCTTGCCGCAAACCAGCTCCAGCTCGACCGTGTCGGCATCGGGACGGCCCAGCATCACGAGGCTTTCGACGTAAAGAGGCCGCGCGGCGAGATCCATTTCTTCGCCCGCACGCGCCAGCGCATAGGCGCGCTCGCCATCGACCTTCACGGCGGAAAACTGCGGCGGCACCTGTTCGATATCGCCCTCGAAGCTACGCAGCGCGGCGGCGATCTCTTCATCCGTGGGGCGCAGATCGGAGGTCCGGGTCACCTCGCCCTCGGCATCGTCGGTCTTGGTCGCAGCGCCCAGCCGCACCTGAAACCGGTAGCATTTCAGCGCATCGGTGATGAACGGCACCGTCTTCGTGGCTTCGCCCAGCGCGACCGCCAGAACCCCGGTCGCCGCCGGGTCGAGCGTGCCCGCATGGCCCGCCTTCTTGGCGCCCAGCGCCCAGCGCACCTTGTTCACCACCGAGGTGGAGGTGATGTCCGCGGGCTTATCCACGATCAGCCAGCCGGAAATGTCGCGACCCTTCTTGCGTGCCATGAGGCCTCCATATTCCAAGGGTGCGCCTGCTAGCCCAAGCGGCGCGATCCGTCAATCTCCAGCGGTGGGGGCGGCAGGCGCGATCAGCGCGACGATCGGTCCCATCGGCAGGCCCATATCCTCGCGCCCCTGACCGGGCACGGTCAGCCGCGAGATCTTGCCGTCGAGATAGAGCGCATTCGGCACCTGTATCTCGTCACGGAAGAAGCGGCCGAATTCGTGAAAGCTCACCGGCGCATCTGAGATCGCGAAATAGGCGGTCTTGCCATCGGCCGAGACCC
This sequence comes from Thioclava sp. UBA3469, assembly GCF_002378135.1. Classification (NCBI taxonomy): domain Bacteria; kingdom Pseudomonadati; phylum Pseudomonadota; class Alphaproteobacteria; order Rhodobacterales; family Paracoccaceae; genus Thioclava; species Thioclava sp. UBA3469. The sequence continues at coordinate 17,343 of NZ_DFRG01000258.1, read as the reverse complement.
CGACCCCGTTACGGATATTCTTCGACGTGCCATCGGCGAGGAATTTCGGATGCAGCGCGCCGTCGATCACCAGCATCGGCCCCGATTGCGTCGCATAGGTGCAGTCCTTCGGATCGGCGGCGAAGGCGCGCGATTCCGTCACTGAGAACGTCTCGCCGATGCAGAAGACCCCGTTGGGCAGCAGGCCGAAATTGCCCGGCCCTTCCGAGGTGACGATCGAATGCAGCTCTTTGCCGTTCTCGATGAACAGACCCACCGGCTTGCGATCAGGATGGTACATCCCCGCATTCATCGCGAAGACGACGCGGGCGCCTTTGGGGACGACCTCGGAAAGCCGCTCGGGCGTGCCGATCAGATTGCCGTCGGGATCGTCGAGGAACAGCTTCAGGTCCTGCCCGAGCTGGGCTTCGCAGACCGTGTAGGTCGTTCCGTCGAAGCTGCGAGCCGCACAGGGTGCGTCGGCCAGCGCAGGCGTGGCCAGCAGCATCAGCGCCGCAGCATTAGTCGCGATCGTCTTCATCGTCTTCGTCATCGTCGCGCGCAGCGATATCGCGCTGCACCGTCTCGTCCGAGAAGATCCGACGCGTCTCATCGAGACGGTCATAGGTCTCGTCCAGCCGGAAGCGCAGATCGGGGCTGTATTTCGCGGTCATTTCCTTGCCGAGGAGACGCCGCAGCTCGCCCTTGTTGCGCGCAAGCGCCGCGATCAGCTCTTTGCCGCCTTCGCCGCCCAAGGGCGTGACATAGGCGGTCGCGACCTTCAGGTCGGGAGAGCAACGCACTTCGCCCACCGTCACCGAGACGCGGTTGAGATCGGGATCATGCACATCGCCCCGCATCAGGAGGTCCGACAGCGTGCGTCGGATCAACTCGCCCATGCGAAGCTGACGTTGCGAAGGGCCATCGCCCGAGGAGAAACGGTTCTTTGCCATGGCGCTCACATAGGGCGTCTGCGGGTTTTGCGCAACGGGGGCTTTGCCAAGCCCGCCTGTGCAAGCTAGATAGCGCGAAACCGTGAAGGAGAAAGACATGAGCGACCTGCCGGGCATCGTGATCACCGGAGCGTCGGGCCGGATGGGCCAGATGCTGATCCGCACCGTGAGCGAGAGCGACAAGGCGCGCCTTGTAGGCGCCGTCGAACGCACGGGCCATGACTGGGTCGGCAAGGATCTCGGCGAGGCGATGGGCGGCGCGCCGAACGGCGTGGTCGTGACCGACGATCCGCTCGAGGCGTTTTCCGGCGCGCAGGCGGTGATCGACTTCACCGCGCCCGCCGCCACCCGCGAATTCGCCAAGATCGCGGCGCAGGCACGCCTGACCCATGTGATCGGCACGACCGGCATGGACGAGGACGACATCGCGGCGCTCGCACCTTGCGCGCGGCACGCCGTGATCGTGCGGGCGGGGAACATGAGCCTTGGGGTGAACCTTCTCACGCAGCTGACGAAGAAAGTCGCACAGGCGCTCGATGCCGATTGGGATATCGAGGTGATCGAGGCGCATCACAACAAGAAGGTCGACGCGCCCTCGGGCACCGCGCTGATGCTGGGCGAGGCGGCGGCGGAAGGCCGTGGCATCTCGCTCGAAGACAATCGCGAGTCGGGCCGCGACGGAATCACCGGCGCGCGCAAGCATGGTGCGATCGGTTTCTCGGCCATTCGCGGCGGCGATATCGTGGGCGAGCATGACGTGCTGTTCGCCGGCATGGGCGAGCGGATCATCCTGCGCCATGTCGCCACCGATCGCGCCATCTTCGCGCGCGGCGCGCTCAAGGCCGCGCTCTGGGGGCAGGACAAGCGCCCCGGCGAGTACGACATGCTGGACGTGCTGGGGCTCTGAAAGGCGCTCTCTTCCTCTTGATTCAAATATCCCGGGGGTCCGGGGGCAGCGCCCCCGGCCTCTGAGACCGCGCCGCGATCAGAAGTCGATCGCAAGGCCTTTCTTCTCCCAATCGCCGTAGCGCACGGGCTCGGGTCCGTCGCGACCGCCAAGCTCGGTCGGCAGTTCTGCCGCCTGCGCGTTCTTGCGGCGCTCCTCGGCTTCGGCGAGCGCGCGGATCGCGGCGGGCGGCAGGTCGCGGGTCTCTTCGGGCTGATCGGACATGGCGCGTCCTTTCTTGTCTGTGGATCGGGGCATGATATAGGCCCGTGCTTAAGCCGCAACAAGCCAGGAAGCCGCAGCCCATGTCCAGACCCGACCCCGCGCGCCGCGCAGCCCTTGGCCTGATCGTGGGCGTTCTCGAGGATCGCGAGAGCCTCGCCGAACAGATCGGGGCGGAAGCGCTCGACGGGTTGGAGCCTTCACAGCGTGCCCGCGCCCAGCGCCTCGCCACGACGACGCTGCGCCATCTGGGCCGCGCCGACCGGATCATCAAACCGCATCTGCGCCGCCGCACGCCAACGGATGTAATGGCGATCCTGCGGTTGGCCACGGTCGAGCTGCTGGAAGAAAAGCAAGCCCCGCATGGCGTGGTCGATGCTGCCGTGACGCTCGTGAAATCGGCCGGGCCGAAGCTGCAAAGCTTCTCGGGGCTGGTGAATGCCGTGCTGCGCAAGGTCTCCGAGGAAGGCAAGAAATGGGCCGCGACGCCTGCGCCGGAAATGCCGGGCTGGCTGCGCGGGCGTGTGATGTCGTCTTTCGGCAAGAAGGCCGCGCAGGCTATGGAACTCGCCCATTTGGCGGGCGCACCGCTCGATCTGAGCGTGAAGGACGATGCCGCCGGTTGGGCCGAGACGCTGGGCGCGACGCTTCTGCCGACGGGATCGCTGCGGCTGACCGATCCGGGCAAAGTGTCCGAGCTGGCCGGTTTCGAAGAGGGCGCGTGGTGGGTGCAGGATGCCGCCGCCGCGCTGCCCGCGAAGCTGCTGGCCCCTGAGGCGAGCGCACGCGTGCTCGACCTGTGTGCAGCCCCCGGTGGCAAGACGCTGCAACTCGCCGCGATGGGCGCCGATGTCACCGCGCTCGATATTTCCGAGGCGCGGCTTGAGCGGCTCGGGGAAAACCTCGACCGGACGCAGATGGAGGCCGAGATCGTCGCGGCCGACGCGCTCGAATGGGAGCCTGACGCCCCCTTCGACGCGATCCTGCTCGATGCGCCCTGCTCGGCCACCGGCACGATCCGCCGCCATCCCGACCTGCCCTTCATCAAGGACGGCGCCTCGATCAAGCCGCTCTTCGCGTTGCAGGAACAGCTTCTGGATCGCGCGCTGCAATGGCTCAAGCCCGGCGGCACGCTGGTTTATGCGACCTGCTCGCTTCTGCCCGAAGAGGGCGAGGCGCAGATCAAGGCCGCGCTCACCCGGCATCCGGACCTCACCGTGATCCGTCCCGACCTGCCCGGCATCGAGCCGGACTGGATCACCGAGGAGGGCGGGCTGCGGCTGCGGCCCGATTTCTGGCCTGATCTCGGGGGGATGGACGGGTTCTACATGGCGCGACTGCAACGCTCTGCGTGAACCGACCGCCGAGGCGGTGACAGCGCGCCTGCCTCCCAGTAACGTGACCGCATTCCCCGACAGAAGGGCATGCAAGCGGCTACGGAATGGGTAAGGACAGACCCCGATCATCGGCAAAATTCGGCACGGCGCTGAACCGCCTTGCTGCTGCGCGCGCAGGCCGTGCGCAGACGGCGACCGGATTCGTCAGCCAGCCCGAGCCGCGCACGATCGGCTCTTACGCCAAGGGGCGGCAACTCGTGCAGGGCAACTTCCTGTTTGCGGGCTCTCTGATCGAAGGTCCGGGGGTCAACATCTGGGATCTGCCGATCCCCGGCCCGGCTTTCGAGGATGCGCTGCAAGGCTGCGGCTGGCTCGACGATCTCGCGGCGCTGGGCACCCGCGAGGCGCGCCTGCGCGCACAGGACTGGGTCTTCGGCTGGATCGACCGCTTCGGCGACGGCAGCGGTTCGGGCTGGACGCCGGACCTGACAGGCCGCCGCCTGATCCGCTGGATCAACCATGCAATCCTGCTGCTGAACGGACGCGAGCGCGAGGATGCTGATCGCTTCTTCCGCGCGCTCGGCCAACAGACGATCTTCCTGTCGAAACGCTGGGCGGGCGCGGCCTGCGGGCTGCCGCGGTTTGAGGCGCTGACCGGGCTTGTCTATGCGGGGCTCGCGCTGACCGGAATGGAGCGCCATGCCGACCCCGCGCTGGAGGCCCTGTCGCGCGATTGCGCGGCGGAGATCGACGCCGAGGGCGGGATCGCGACCCGAAACCCCGAGGAACTGCTGGAAATTCTGACGCTGTTGAACTGGGCAGCGGAGGCGTTGCAGACGGCAGGACGCACGCCGCCCGGTCCGATCCTCGACGCGATCGCGCGGATCGCCCCCACCCTGCGCGCGCTGCGCCATTCCGATGGGGCGCTCGCGCGGTTTCACGGTGGCGGGCGCGGACCCGAAGGGCGGCTCGACACGGCGCTTTCGGCGACCGGTATCCGCAGCGTCCGGCGCGAGCCGATCGCGATGGGCTTCGTGCGGATGCAGGGCGGGCGCGGCTCGCTGATCATCGACGCGGCGCGACCGCCGCAGGGCGAGGCCTCGGCCAATGCCCATGCCTCGACGCTGGCCTTCGAGCTGACCTCGGGACGTCGCCCGCTGATCGTCAATTGCGGGTCGGGTGCGCAATTCGGCTCGGACTGGCACCGCGCAGGCCGCGCCACCGCCAGCCATTCGACCCTCTCGATCCGAGGCTATTCCTCGTCCCGCCTCGGCCCCGAGCGTCTCTTCGGACGGGCCCCGCGCGCCTATCTCGACAAGACGCCGAAAACCGTCTGGTTCAAGCCCGACGATCTGTCGGAGACCGGGATGATCTTCGGCCATGACGGCTATGCCGAGACCCATGGCATGTCGCATATCCGCGAGCTGGACCTGTCCGTCGACGGGCGCGAATTGCGCGGCCGCGACACGCTCGGCGCGATGACCCCTGACGACATCGACCGGTTCGACCAGATATTCGAGCGTGAAGGTCTGCGCGGCATTCCCTTCGACATCCGCTTCCACCTACATCCCGATTGCGACGCGGCGCTCGATCTGGGCGGCACCGCCGTCTCAGTTGCGCTGCGCACCGGGGAAATCTGGATTTTCCGCCATGACGGGGTCGCCGATCTGGCGCTGGAACCCTCCGTTTACCTCGAAAAGGGGCGCATTCGCCCGCGTCCCGCGCAACAGATCGTGCTTTCCAGCAAGGTTCTGGACCGGGCTTGCCAGATTGGCTGGACCTTTTCGCAAGCACGCGATAACTCCACGGCCATCGACGCGCCCTGACCTTGGGGCAGATCCCGAGGATGGCCCTGGGCGCCCCTGACCTGAGCCTTGCGAGGAGCTGCCCGTGACCCGCCCGATCCCCCTGACCCGTGCGCTGATTTCCGTTTCCGACAAGACCGGACTGGTCGACTTCGCCCAAGCGCTCGCTGCGCGCGGCGTCGAACTTCTCTCGACCGGCGGCACCGCCAAGACCCTGCGCGAAGCCGGTCTCAGCGTGCGCGACGTCGCCGATCTGACGGGATTCCCGGAGATGATGGACGGCCGCGTCAAGACGCTGCATCCGAAAGTGCATGGCGGCCTGCTGGCGCTGCGCGACAACGAAGAACACCTCGCCGCGATGGAAGCGCATCAGATCGAGGCGATCGACCTGCTGGTGGTGAACCTCTACCCGTTCGAGGAAACGGTCGCGAAGGGCGCCGATTACGACACCTGCATCGAGAATATCGATATCGGTGGCCCGGCGATGATCCGGGCCGCGGCGAAGAACCACGCCTTCGTGTCGACCGTCGTGGATGTCGAGGATTACGCCGCCGTTCTGGAAGAGCTCGACGCGAATGACGGCGCGACCTCCTACCCGTTCCGCCAGCGCCTCGCCCAGATCGCCTATGCGCGCACCGCTGCCTACGATGCAGCCGTCTCGACCTGGATGGCAGGCGCCATCGGCGAGCAGACCCCGCGCCGCCGCGCTTTCGCTGGTCAGCTTGCCCAGACCCTGCGCTATGGCGAGAACCCGCATCAGCAGGCTGCTTTCTACCTCGACGGCACGAACCGCCCCGGCGTCGCAACCGCCAAGCAGCTTCAGGGCAAGGAACTGAGCTACAACAACATCAACGACACCGATGCCGCCTATGAGCTGGTTTCGGAATTCGGCACCGAGAAACCCGCCGTCGCGATCATCAAGCACGCGAACCCCTGCGGCGTGGCGACCGGCGAGACCGTGATCGAGGCCTATAAGCGCGCCTTCGACTGCGATCGCACCTCGGCCTTCGGCGGCATCATCGCGCTCAACCAGACGCTGGACGCGGCGACCGCCGAAGAGATCACCAAGATCTTCTCCGAAGTCATCATCGCACCCTCGGTCGACGAGGCCGCGAAAGAGGTCATCGCGAAGAAGAAAAACGTGCGCCTGCTGGAAACCGGAGGCCTGCCCGACATCACCGCACCGATCACGACCTATCGTCAGGTCGCGGGCGGCTTCCTCGTGCAGGACAAGGACAATGGCGTGATCACGCTGGACGACCTGAAAGTCGTGACCGAGCGCCAGCCCTCCGAGCAGGAACTCAAAGACCTGCTGTTCGCGTGGAAAGTCGCGAAACACGTCAAGTCGAACGCGATCATCTACGTCAAGGACGGCGCGACCGTCGGCGTGGGCGCGGGCCAGATGAGCCGTGTCGACTCGACCCGGATCGCGGCGCGCAAGGCTGAAGACATGATGGAAGCCGCCGGTCTGACCGAGACGCCCACCAAGGGTTCGGTCGTGGCCTCGGACGCGTTCTTCCCCTTCGCAGACGGTCTGATCACCGCGGCCGAGGCAGGCGCCACCGCGATCATCCAGCCCGGCGGCTCGATGCGCGATCAGGAAGTGATCGACGCGGCGAACGAGCGCGGCCTCGCGATGGTCTTCACCGGAATGCGCCATTTCCGCCACTGATCTGCCGGTATCTTTGCGTAGCCCGGTAGATACCGGGCTGCGCCTTCTGGCATGAAGACGTGACGAGAAACAAACGAGGGCCAGATGCGGCTAGCAGCGAAAGTGACAGCGGGCGTCCTGCTCCTCGACCAGGTGTCGAAATATATCGTCGTGCAGGGGATGCATCTCGATCAGCGCGGCGCGATCGACGTGGTGCCCCCCTATCTCAACTTTCGCATGGCGTGGAATCGCGGCGTCAATTTCGGCCTGTTCTCCGGCGAAACCGACTGGATGCGCTGGGTGCTGATCGTCGTGGCGCTGGTGATTTCGCTCTGGGTCTGGGTCTGGATCGCGCGTGAGCCGCATTCGCGCCGGGTGAATATCTCGGCCGGGCTGCTGGTCGGCGGTGCGCTTGGCAACGTGGTCGACAGGCTCGTCTATGGCGCGGTGGCGGACTTTCTGAACATGTCGCTACCGGGTTGGCAGAACCCCTATTCTTTCAACGTCGCCGATGTGGCGATTTTCCTCGGCGCGGTCGGTCTGGTGCTGTTCACCGGCAAGGACCATCGCGCCAACGACGGCTAGCCTGTTTTTCGCAGGTGACGACGCTCCAATGTTGCGTTAAGACGGGGGCGGAACTGGCAAGGGAGTGGTTCATGCAGGCGAAGATCGGCACGCTCGGACTCGCGTTTACAGCGGTACTGACGCTGGCTGCCTGCGGCAATTCCCGCGATCCCAGCCTGATGAATCTGCGGTCTTCGCACCAGGGCCCGGACGAATTCGGCGTGATTCCGACGAAGCCGTTGGAGATGCCGGAGAACCTCGATGCGCTGCCGCCGCCCACGCCGGGTGGCAAGAACATCACCGATCCCACGCCCGAAGCCGATGCCGTTGCCGCTCTCGGTGGCAATCCGCGCCGCCTCGACGAGACCGGTCAGGTCCCGACCTCGGATCGCGCGCTGGTCTCCGCCGCATCGCGCTACGGCAGCCAGTCGGGCATCCGCCAGACGCTTGCCGCCGAGGATTACCAGTGGCGCAAGGATCACGACGGCCGCCTGCTGGAGCGTCTGTTCCAGGTCTCGGTCTATTACAAAGCCTACAAGCCGATGGAGCTCGACCAGTCGGCAGAGCTCGAGCGCTGGCGTCGTCTCGGCGTCGTCACGCCCGGCGCACCGCCCTCGGGCGAAGCGCAGCGCGCGGTCAAGTAATCCGAAAAATCATCACGAGAACGTCACCGGCGTTTGCACGTCGGGCGAGAGTGCTTATCTTCGCCCAAACTGTGTCTTGTGAGGAGTTGGGCATTGCGTGCATTTCTGTTCGCCCTGCTAACATTGGCAGGTCTGAGCCCGGCGGTGGCCGGTGACGTCTCTACCTTCGAGTTGGAAAATGGCCTGAAAGGCGTCGTGATCGAAGATCACCGTGCCCCGGTCGTGGTCCATATGGTCTGGTACAAGGCCGGATCGGCCGACGAGAAGCGCGGTAAATCCGGCATCGCCCATTACCTCGAACACCTGATGTTCAAGGGCACCGACACGATGGCGCCCGGTGAGCTGTCGAAGACGGTCGCGGCCAATGGCGGCTCGGACAACGCCTTCACCAGCTACGACTACACCGCCTATTTCCAGCGCATCGCGGCCGACCGGCTGCCACTGGTGATGAAGATGGAAGCGGACCGGATGCGCAATCTGCGGATCTCGCCCGATGATGCGAAGACCGAGCTGCAGGTGATCCTCGAAGAGCGTGCGCAACGCACCGATTCCAACCCGCGGGCGCTGTTCAACGAACAGGAGCGCGCCGCCCAGTTCCTCAATTCGCCCTACGGCACGCCGGTCATCGGCTGGCGCAAGGAGATGGAAGGGCTGACGCGGCAGGACGCGCTCAACTGGTATCACGAATATTATGCACCCAATAACGCGGTCCTCGTTGTCGCGGGCGATGTGAAGCCCGACGAGGTAAAGGCGCTCGCCGAGAAATATTACGGCAAGCTGAAACCGACCGAAGACCTCAGCCCCCGCGCCCGCCCGCAGGAGCCGCCGCAACGCGCCTCGCGGCACCTGACCTTCGAGGACCCGCAGATCGCCCAGCCCTATCTGGTGCGCAGCTACCTCGCCCCCGAACGCAATCCGGGCGACCAGAAGCGCGCCGCCGCCCTGACTGTGCTGTCCGAGATTCTCGGCGGCAATCAGGCGACCTCCGTGCTGGGCCGCAAGCTGATCTACGGCGACGGCACCGCGATCTATGCGTCGAGCTATTATGACGGCATGTCGATCGATGCGACGACCTTCAATCTCTCGGTGATGCCCGCCAAGGATGTGAGCCTCCCCGAGGCCGAAAAGGCGCTCGACACGGCGCTGAAGCAATTCCTGAAGGAAGGCATCGACCCCGAGCAATTCGCCCGCATCAAGACGCAGGTGAAGGCCGCCGAAATCTATTCGCGCGACAACACGCAAGGCCTCGCGCGGCGCTATGGCGAGGCGCTGGCCTCGGGCTTCTCGGTGAAAGATGTCGAGGATTGGCCGGATGTTCTGACCTCGGTGACGGAAGAGGACGTGATGGCCGCCGCCCGCGACCTGTTCCAGAACAAGGACTCGGTGACGGGCTATGCCAAGCGCCCCGATGACGCCCCCACCGAAGCTGCGGCCCCCGCCGCACCGCCCGCGCCTGCGCAGGAGATCACCCAATGATCCACACCCGTTTCCCGATCACAGCGCGCCTCGTGATGGCGTCGCTTTTTGCCTTCGTGCTGGCGCTGCCTGCCCGTGCGATCGACATTCAGCAGGTCACCTCGCCCGGCGGCATCAAGGCGTGGCTGGTGGAGAATCACGACATCCCCTTCACCGCGCTCGACATCGCCTTCCGCGGCGGCGCGAGCCTTGATGCGACCGGCAAACGCGGCGCGATCAACCTGATGACCGCCACGCTCGAAGAGGGCGCGGGCGAGAAGAACTCGCAGCAATTCGCCGAGGCCGAGGAAGCGCTCGCCGCGCAATTCGGCTTCGACGTGGGCGACGACTCGCTCGATATCTCGGCCCGGATGCTGACCGAGAACCGCGACAAATCCGTCGATCTTCTGCGCGAGGCGCTGGTCAATCCGCGCTTCGATCAAAGCGCGATCGAACGCGTGCGCCAGCAAGTGCTGGCCGTGATCGCATCTGACAAGCAAAACCCCAACGACATCGCGGCCGAGAAATTCCGCGAGATCACCTATGGCGATCATCCCTATGGCAGCTCGCTCAACGGCACCGTCGAGAGCGTGAAGGGCCTCACGCGCGAAGATCTGTTCGAGGCCAAGGACCGCGTGATGAGCCGCGATCACATGGTGGTCTCCGCCGTGGGCGACATCACCCCGGAAGAGCTCGGGCCGATGCTCGACAAGCTGCTGGGTGATCTGCCCGCCAAGGGCGCCGACATGCCGCCCCCCGCCGACCCCTCCTTCAAGGGCGGCGTGACCACGGTCGATTTCGACAGCCCGCAATCGGTGGTGATGTTCGGCCAGAAGGGGATCGGCCTGAAAGACCCCGATTTCTTCGCGGCCTATGTGCTCAACCAGATCGTCGGCGCGGGCGGGTTCTCGTCGCGCCTAATGGACGAGGTGCGCGAGAAGCGCGGCCTGACCTATGGCATCGCCTCCTATATCGTCGACAAGGATCTGGCGAAGACGTGGCAGGGCAGCTTCGCCTCCGCCAATGAGAAGGTCGCCGAGGCGATCTCGGTCGTCAAAGAGCAGTGGCAGAAAGCGGCGACCGGCAAGGTTACCGACAAGGAGCTGGAAGACGCCAAGACCTACCTCACCGGCGCCTATCCGCTGCGCTTCGACGGCAATGGCACGATCGCGGGCATCCTGACTGGGATGCAGCTCAACGACATGGCGCCGAGCTATATCGACACCCGCAACGACAAAGTGAACGCGGTCACGAAGGACGATGTCCAGCGCGTCGCCAAGCGGATCCTGAACCCCGACAACCTGACCTTCGTGGTCGTCGGACGCCCGCAGGGCCTGAACTGATTTGGCTGGGGATAGCTGGCGCGAATCTCTTTAGATGAGCGCCGCGCCATGCTATCCCTAGTGGAATGAACCAGCACAACCGCAATATCGGCGCGTCTGAGCGCCCCGTGATCCGGCAGCTCGATGACGCTGCGGCAAACCGCATCGCAGCGGGCGAGGTGGTCGAACGTCCGGCCTCGGCGGTGAAAGAGTTGGTGGAGAACGCACTGGATGCAGGCGCGTCGCGGGTCTCGGTGGAATATTGCGACGGCGGCAAGACGCTTATCCGCGTGACCGACGACGGCTGTGGGATGACCGCCGAGGATCTGCCGCTGGCGCTCTCGCGCCATGCCACCTCGAAAATCGATGGCTCGGACCTTCTCAACATCCACACTTTCGGCTTTCGCGGCGAGGCGCTGCCCTCGCTTGGCGCGGTCGGACGGCTGACGATTACCTCGCGTGTCGATGGCCTCGACGCCTTCCAGATCAGCGTGGCGGGCGGCCAGATCGGTCCGGTGAAACCGGCGGCGCTGAACCGGGGCACAGTGGTCGAACTGCGCGACCTGTTCTTCGCCACACCCGCGCGGCTGAAATTCATGCGCACTGACCGGGCCGAGGCGCAGGCGATCGCCGACGTGATGAAGCGGCTGGCGATGGCCGAGCCCTATGTCAGCTTTACACTCACCGATGTCTCGAACGGCAAATCGCGCGAGATCTTCCGCGCCGATGGCGAGCAGGGCGAGCTGTTCGACGCGCTCTCGGAACGACTGGCCCGGGTGATCGGGCGCGCCTTCTCGGATAACGCGGTGCGGATCGATGCCGAGCGCGAAGATATACGCCTGACCGGCTACGCGGCGCTGCCCACCTATTCGCGTGGCGCGGCGGTGGAGCAGTTCCTGTTCGTCAATGGCCGTCCGGTGCGTGACAAGCAGCTGACCGGGGCGCTGCGCGCGGCCTACATGGATTTCCTCAGCCGCGAACGTCATCCCGCCGCCTGCCTGTTCCTGACCTGCGAGCCCGAGCGTGTCGACGTCAACGTCCACCCCGCCAAGGCCGAGGTCCGCTTCCGCGAGGCCGCGACCGTGCGCGGGCTGATCGTGACCGGGCTGCGCCATGCGCTGGCGCAAGCCGGGCATCGGGCGTCCTCGACAGTCTCGGATGCGACTCTCGGCGCGATGCGCCCCGAACCGACCGCCGATCAGCCACCGCGCATTTACCAGATGGATCGCCCGAGCCTCGGCGCGATGCGCTCTTCCTACTCCGCGCAGGCGCCGCTGCCCGATCCGGCCTATCAACAACCGTCCTACCCGCAGCCGTCCTTCCAGGAGGCCCCGGCGCCCAGCTTCGACTACGCACCCTCGGCGCGCGCAGAGGCCGCGGCGCCCGCCGAAGCCGCGCTGACCGAGAAGCCCTTGGGCGCGGCGCGTGCGCAGGTGCATGAGAATTACATCATCGCCCAGACCGAGCGCGGCATCGTCATCGTCGATCAGCACGCCGCGCATGAGCGGCTCGTATATGAGAAGCTGAAAGGCCAGATGGCCGAGAATGGGGTGCCCGCGCAGGCGCTGCTGATCCCGGAGATCGTGGAACTCAGCCAAGGCGACGCGTCGCTGCTTCTGGAACATGCCGACGCTCTGTCGCGCCTCGGCCTCACCATCGAACCCTTCGGCGGCACTGCGATCGCCGTGCGCGAGACCCCCGCCGTTCTAGGTGAGATCAATGCCGAAGGGCTTCTGCGCGACGTGCTCGACGAGCTGTCCGATCTGGGCGACAGCCAGTTGGTGCAGGCCAAGATCGAAGCGGTGCTCAGCCGCATGGCGTGTCATGGCTCGATCCGCTCGGGCCGCCAGATGCGCGCCGACGAGATGAACGCGCTGCTGCGCCAGATGGAGGCCACGCCCCATTCCGGCCAGTGCAACCATGGGCGTCCGACCTATGTCGAACTGAAGCTCAGCGATATTGAAAGACTGTTTGGCCGCACATGATCCAGCTTGGCGATATGACCCTGACCCTGAACGACCCGCTGACGCTCGGCCTTCTGCTCGGCAGCGCGGCACTTGTTATCCTGCTGATCCTGATGGTCGCCATGCTGCGTGCGGCGGGCCGTCAGACCCGTGCGATGGACCCGATGGTCGGCCAGATGAACCTTCTCGCTCAGCGGGTGCAAAGCCTCTCGGACGGGCAGCAACAGCTGTCCGGCGGGCTGCATCACGTCTCCGAGGCGCAGGCCGCGAGCCAGACCAAGGTTCTCGCTCTGATGGAGCAGCGTCTGGCCGAGGTTTCGCGCGGCATGTCGGAAAGCCTGCATGGCACCGCGACCCGCACGGCGCGCTCGCTTGGCGACCTTCATCAGCGACTGGAGGCGATCGACAAGGCGCAGGCCAATATCGAGAAGCTTTCCGGCAATGTGCTGGGCCTTCAGGACATCCTGTCGAACAAGCAGACCCGTGGCGCTTTCGGGGAGATTCAGTTGCACGATATCGTCGGCAAGGCGCTGCCCTCGGACAGTTTCACGATGCAGGCGACCCTTTCGAACGGGAAGCGCGCGGATTGCCTGATCCACCTGCCGAACCCGCCCGGCCCCATCGTGATCGATAGCAAATTCCCGCTGGAAGCCTATGAGGCGCTGCGCCGCGCCGACACGCAATGGGAGCGCCAAGAGGCCAGCCGCGCGATGAAAACGGCGGTGCGCGCCCATATCAAGGCGATCTCGGAGAAATACATTCTCGAAGGCGAGACGGCGGACGGCGCGCTGATGTTCCTGCCGTCCGAGGCGGTCTACGCCGAGCTGCACGCGAATTTCCCCGAACTGGTGCGCGAAGGCTTTGCCGCGAAGGTCTGGATCGTCTCGCCCACGACCTGCATGGCGACGCTGAACACGATGCGCGCCGTGCTGAAGGATGCGCGGATGCGCGAACAGGCGGGCGCGATCCGGAAAGAACTGGCCGCGCTTTATTCCGATGTCGACCGGCTCGGCACCCGTGTCGAAAACCTCGACCGGCATTTCGGGCAAGCGGCGAAAGACATCTCCGAGATCAAGATCTCCGCCGAGAAGGCCGGGAAACGTGCGCGTCGCCTCGACAATTTCGATTTCGAGGAGCTGGCCCCCGATACCGCCGCACAGCCGCTGCTTGTCTCGACCGCCGAAAAGAAGGTCTAAGCGGCGCCAAGCGTCGCTTTTCGGCTGCGTGACCCTTCGGAGATTGGCATAGAGTGCGCCCATGAGTGACGAGGTCCGTTTCGACAGGGGGCCGGACGGTCGGCCCTGCCGCTTCCGCGACCCCCATGAGGTCATCCGCGCCGATGCGCCGGAGGATCTGCCCGCAGCTTTCGCGGCGATCACGCGCGCGCAGGCCGAGGGGCGCTGGCTGGCCGGGTTCGCGTCCTACGAGCTGGGCTATTGTCTGAGCGAACGCCTCGCACCGCTCCTACCCGAGAACCGGGATTTGCCGCTGCTGGCCTTCGGGGTTTACGACGCGCCCGAGGATGTCCCGCCGCCGATCTCGGAGAACGCGCCGCAGATTGAGCTGGGCGAGCCGCTTTGGCCCGAGGCGCGCTATGCCGAGGCCTTCCGGGCGGTCCACGACTATATCGGCGCGGGTGATTGCTATCAGGTGAACCTGACTTTCCCGATCCCCGTGACAAGCGACGCCGCGCCCGAGGCGCTATACGCGGCCCTGTCCAGCGCGGGCCAAGTGCCGCACGGGGCCGATGTCGCGCTGGCCGGGGTGCGGCTGCTGTCGCGTTCGCCCGAACTATTCTTCCGGGTCGAAGACGGCAAGATCGTCACCCGACCGATGAAAGGCACCCGCCCGCGCGGGGCGACACCCGAAGAGGACGCCGCGCTGAAAGCCGATCTGATGAGGGCCGAGAAAGACTGCGCCGAGAACCTGATGATCGTCGATCTGCTGCGCAACGACATCTCGCGGATTTGCGCGCCGGGCTCGGTCAAGGTGCCGCGCCTCTTCGAGGTCGAGACCTATCGCTCGGTCCACCAGATGATCTCGGAGATCGAGGGCGAGCTGGTTCCCGGCACCGACCTGCCCGAGATCCTGCGCGCGATGTTCCCCTGCGGCTCGGTCACCGGCGCGCCAAAAATCCGCGCGATGGAGATCATCCGCGAGCTGGAGCCGGACCCGCGCGGCATCTATTGCGGCGCGATCGGCTGGACGGCGCCCGATGGCCGGATGGAGTTCAACGTCGCGATCCGCACGCTGATGCAGACCGGCCCCGGCCAATGGCGAGTGAATGTCGGCGGCGGGCTGGTCTATGATTCCACCGCCCATGGCGAATATGAGGAAGCGCTTTGGAAAACCCGGTTCCTGAAGATCTGAAGCTGATCGAGACCTTCGGCTGGCAGCCCGGCGAAGGCATCCGCCGCCGCGCCCGCCATATCGCGCGGCTGACCCGCGGCGCCGAACAGCTTGGCTATCCGCTCGACGGAGAGAAACTGACGGCGGCCCTCGCGACAGTTTCCGGCGACAGCCCGCTGCGGGTACGCCTGACCCTCGACGCCCAGGGCACGATCGAGATCACCTCCGCGCCCCTGACCCCGACAACCGCGTGGCGCCTCCATATCTCGGGCATCACCCTCGACAGCAACGACCCGATGCTGCGCCTCAAGACCACGGCGCGCGCGCCCTATGATGCCGCCCGCGCCGCCCTGCCCGAGGGCGTGGACGAGGCGATCCTGCTCAACGAGCGCGGCGAACTCTGCGAAGGCACGATCACCAATCTCTTCCTGAAACGCGACGGGACCTACCTGACCCCGCCCTGCGCCAGCGGACTACTGCCAGGCATCCTGCGCGAGGAGATGCTGGAGACAGGGGCCGCCCGCGAAGCCGTCCTGCAGCCCGAAGATCTGGCGCAAGGCGAGGTCTTCATGGGCAACTCCCTGCGCGGCCTGATCCCCGCGCAGTTGTGATGCGACACGCAAACGCTTGCGCAGGTCGTGCAATGGCGAGATGATGAGCCCAAGAACGGAGGCAGCCATGCTCACCATCAGCCCGGCGAAAATCGCCCATGTCATCATCCGCGCGCGCAAGTTCGACGCGGACGTGCCCGGCTCGGGTCAGGCCCGCGAGCTGCGCGCCTTCATCGCGGCGCTGAACGAGGATGAAAAGGCATCGCTGACCGCGGTGATGTGGATCGGGCGCGACACCTATGACGCGTCGGAACTGGACGAGGCGATCGCCACCGCCAAAGCCGAAGCGACCGCGCCGACCGAGGATTACCTGCTGGGCAATCCGATGCTGGCCGATCATCTCGAAGACGGGCTGAACGCGCTCGGCATCTCGCTCGAAGAGGCCGAGGAAGACATCTACCCCACGGTCTGAGCCGCGCGGCGACCATCGGAAACGACAAAGGCGGCCCCCGTCGGAGCCGCCTTCTTCATTTCCAACCTTGGCGCGCGTCACACAGACCATGCCGCGCAAAGCGCCTCGGATCAGGCCACCAGACGATAGCCGCCCGATTCCGTCACCAGCAGGCGCGCATTCGAGGGATCGGGCTCGATCTTCTGACGCAGGCGATAGATATGCGTCTCGAGCGTGTGGGTGGTGACGCCCGCATTGTAGCCCCAGACCTCGTGCAGCAGCACATCGCGCGGCACCACGCCGTCGGTCGCACGGTAGAGGAACTTGAGGATGTTGGTTTCCTTCTCGGTCAGACGCACTTTGCGGTCCTTGTCGTCCACCAGCATCTTCATCGCAGGCTTGAACGTATACGGGCCGAGCTGGAAGACGGCGTCTTCGGACTGTTCATGCGTGCGCAGCTGGGCGCGCAGACGGGCCAGAAGCACCGGGAACTTGAAGGGCTTGGTCACGTAGTCGTTGGCGCCGGAATCGAGGCCGAGGATCGTGTCGGCATCGGTGTCATGGCCGGTGAGCATCACGACCGGGCATTTCACGCCGCTCTTGCGCAGCTTCTTGCACAGCTCGCGGCCATCGGTATCGGGAAGGCCCACATCCAGCACGACGAGGTCGTAAAGCGTCGATTTCGCCTTATCTACCGCTTCGTGACCATTGCTGGCCTCGAAGACCTCGAAATCATCGGTCGCGACGAGCTGCTCTGCGAGCGCCTCGCGCAGATCGTTGTCATCGTCAACCAAAAGGACCTTCTTCAATGATGCCATGTCCTGAGCCTCCATATGTGTTCGACGAATAGCTGTTGCCCTTTCACAGCGATGGCAAGGGTGGTGAAACCTATCTCACGCTGACGTGTCGAATCACCGGGAGATATTTCAATTTGTTACAGTCGAGGCTATCTCAGAGCGCATGACCGGCAATTTTTCCCTCGGGCCGAGCCCGGCTGAACGACTGAATCGCGCCCGCGCCGATCTGCGCATGGGGCTGCCCGTTTTGCTGTCCGATCACCTCACCGTGGCGGTCGAGACGCTCTCGCCCGAGCGGCTGGCGGCGTTGCGCGCGCTGGGGCCGCTGACGCTGGTCCTGACCGCGCGCCGGG
>NZ_DFRG01000068.1:54163-55195 GCF_002378135.1 Thioclava sp. UBA3469 | reverse complement strand
CGCCCAGCTCGGGCAGATCGCCGGTCACTGCGGCGCGGGTCGAGACCGAGACGTCGCTTCCATTCTCGACCATAAGAACACCGCCCTTCACCGCGCAATAGTGCCGTTGGCCCTCGACCACCCAGGAGATGACCGAGATGCTGAGGCTGGTGAGGAACTCGGCATGGCCGGGCAGGATGCCGAAGCCGCCGCTCTCGTCCTCGGCGCGGATCGCGGTGACGTCCTTGGCATCGACGACGATTTCGAGAGGCGTGGCGATGGTGAGCCTCATGCTGCCGCCTCCTCTCGCTGGCGGGCCTCGTCGATCCCGCCGATCATGTAGAGGGACTGATCCGACCAGTCGTCCGCCTCGCCCGCGAGGATCGCGCGGCAGCCCTCCAGCGTATCGGCCAGCGGCACCGAGCGCCCGGTCTGGCCGGTAAAGGCCTCGGTCACGACGAAGGGTTGGGTGAGGAAGCGTTGCAGCTTGCGCGCGCGGCGCACCGCCAGCCGGTCGGCCGCGCCCAGCTCCTCGACGCCGAGAAGCGCGATGATGTCCTGCAATTCGCGGAACCGCGCCAACAGCGCCCGCGCTTCGCCCGCGAGCTGGAAATGTTCCGCCCCGACGATCTCGGGGTCGAGAAGTTGCGAGGACGAGGCGAGCGGGTCGATCGCGGGGTAAATCCCCTCCGAAGCCAACTGACGCGACAATACGATAGAGCTGTCCATATGCCCCGAAATCGCGGTGACTGCCGGGTCGGTGAAATCGTCAGCCGGGACGTAAACCGCCTGAATTGCCGTGACCGAGGCCCCGGCGGCGGACGCGATGCGCTCCTCCAGCTCCGCGACTTCGGAGGCGAGGGTGGGCTGGTAGCCCACGCGCGAGGGTAGGCGCCCCAGAAGCCCCGAGACCTCGCTGCCCGCCTGCACAAAGCGGAAGACGTTATCCATCATCAGAAGGACGTTGCGGTGATCGCGGTCGCGGAAATCCTCGGCGATGGAGACTGCGGTCAGCGGCACCCGCCAACGCGCGCCGGGCGGCTCGTTCATCTG
>NZ_DFRG01000068.1:49846-53957 GCF_002378135.1 Thioclava sp. UBA3469 | reverse complement strand
GTGAACCGGAAGATGTTGTCGACGAAGAACAGAACGTCCTTGCCTTCCTGGTCGCGGAAGTATTCGGCCTGGGTGAGGCCGGTCAGCGCGACGCGGGCACGCGCGCCCGGAGGCTCGTTCATCTGGCCATAGACCAGCGCCGTGCGGGCCAGAACGCCCGACTCGGTCATGTCGGCGAGCATCTCGTGACCCTCGCGCGAGCGCTCCCCCACGCCCGCGAAGATCGCGATGCCCTGATATTTCTCGACCATCGTGTTGATGAGTTCCATCACCAGCACCGTCTTGCCCACGCCCGCGCCGCCGAACATCGCAGCCTTGCCGCCGCGGGCCAGCGGCAGCATCAGGTCGATCACCTTGATGCCGGTCTCGAAAGCGGTGACCGCGCCGCTGCCCGACAGGCGCGGCGGCGTGCCGTGGATCGGGCGGCGTGGTGTGCCCTTGGGCAGCGGATCGCCGCCGTCGCGCATCGCCCCCGTCACATCCATCAGCCGCCCCAGAACGGCCTCTCCCACCGGCACTTCGAGCGGCTTGCCCGTCGCGTGCAGTTTTCGCCCGCGTGACAAGCCGAGCGTCGATTGCAGCGCGATGGCGCGCACCCGATGCGCGTCGAGATGGCCATGCACCTCGAAGCTGCCCGGCATGTCGTCATCCGTCAGCGTCAGGATCGAATGGATCGGCGGCAGTGGACCATCGAAACTTGCGTCGATGACCGGCCCGCGCACCGCGATGATCCGCCCCTCCGTCGTGCTCATCGCGAGGTATATCCGCCGTCGACGAGGTGATAGCTGCCGTTCACGAAGCTCGCGGCATCCGACAGCAGGAAGCAGGTCAGCGCCGCGACCTCCTCGGGCGTGCCGAGCCGTCCCGCCGGATGCAGCGCGACCAGCGAGTCCTTCACCTCAGGCGCCAGCCCCGACAGAAGCGGCGTCTCGATGAAGGCGGGACCGACCGCATTGACCCGGATGCCCTGTGCTGCGTGATCGATCGCCGCCGCCCGGGTCAGCCCCAGAAGCGCGTGTTTCGCCGCGACATAGGCGCAGGCGCTCGGGAACGCGACCGAGCCGAGGATCGAGGACATGTTCACGATCGCGCCGCCGCCCGATTTCAGCATCGCGGCGATCGCGAAGCGCATCCCGTAGAACACCCCGTTCAGATTGACGTCGATCACCTGTTTCCAGCCGTCGAGCGGATACTCCCCGAACGGCACCTGCGGACCGCCGATGCCCGCATTGTTCACGGCCAGATCCAGCTTGCCGAAGGTCGCGACGGCCTTCTCGACCATCGCCTCGACCTCCGTGGCAGAGGTGACATCGACCGCCATCGGCTCGGCGGTGCCACCCGCCTTGCGGATTTCCTCGGCCACGGACCTGGCCGCGTCCGCGTTCTGATCGGCAAGCAGGACCGAAGCGCCGCGCGCCGCCAATTCCTTGGCGATTGCCGCGCCGATCCCCGAACCCGCGCCCGTAACGATAGCTGATTTACCTTCGAAATCCCGTGTCATAGCAGTCCCGGCCTCCGTTTTGGATGCAGGAAGGGTAACGATCTCGATGCGTTGAGACTTTGACGGGGATCAAGCGGGGCGGGCCCGGTTGAGACGCACACGAACTCGTGATTGCGGTGCATGGTTCGTGGCGTCTGGCGCCCCGCATAACGGAAACCGCCCGCGACTCTGCGCGAGCCGCGGGCGGTGATCTTTCAGCGAAGAGGGCGCGCTTACATCGCCCAGGGGCCATGGAAGTCGGTACCCTCGCGGTCGGTGCGCTCGAACCCATGCGCGCCGAAGAAATCGCGCTGGCCCTGGATCATGTTCGCGGTGCCGCGCGCGGTGCGCATCGTGTCGAAATAGCTCAGCGCCATCGACAGGGCCGGAACCGCCAGACCGTGGGCCGCGGCAATGCTGACGACCTTGCGCAGCGCGCCGTGATGCGCCTTCAGCAGATCCGCGAAATAGGGCGCATACATCAGGTTGCGATCGGGCGACTCGCTCAGCGCGCTTGCCATATCGTCGAGCATCGCCGAGCGGATGATGCAGCCGTCGCGCCAGACCAGAGCGATGTCGGGCAGCGGCAGATCCCAGTCGAAGGGCGCATTGGCCGAGCGCAGCAGCTCGAAGCCTTGCGCGTAGCACAGGATCTTGCCCGCGATCAGTGCGTTCTCCAGATCCTCCGCGCTCAGCGCGCCCTCGGGCAGCGCCTCGGGGGCCGCGCCGAACATGTCCTCGCCCTGCTTGCGCGCATCGAGCCGCGACGACAGGTTGCGCGCCATCACCGCCGCTTCGATCACCGGAACGGGCGCCGCCAGATGCTGCGCCTCGATCACTGTCCAGCGACCGGTGCCTTTCTGGCCCGCGCGATCGAGGATGATGTCGAGCATCGGTTCGCCGGTCTCGGGATCGGTGGCGCAGGCGACCTTTCCGGAAATCTCGATCAGGTAGGATTTCAGCGCGCCTTCGTCCCATTTCGCGAAGATCTCGCCGCAGGCCTGCGAGTTCAGCCCCATCCCGTCGCGCATCACGCCATAGGTCTCGGCGATCATCTGCATGTCGGCATATTCGATGCCGTTATGCACGGCTTTGACGAAATGACCCGAACCGCCCTTGCCCATGAACCCGGCGCAGGGCGTGCCGTCGAATTTCGCGGCGATCGCGTTGAGGATCGGGGCCACGCGGTCCCAGTCTTGCTGCTCGCCGCCGCCCATGATCGCAGGCCCGTGGCGCGCGCCCTCTTCACCGCCGGACACCCCGATGCCGAGGAAACGCGGGCCGGCCTTCGCGGCTTCTTCCGCGCGACGCTCGGTGTCGTGGAAATTCGCATTGCCCGCGTCGATGATCAGATCGTCAGCGTCGAGATGGGCGCGCAGCGCCGCGATCTGCTGATCGACCGGGTCGCCTGCGGGGACCATCAGGATGATCGCGCGGGGTTTCGCGATCGAGGCCACCAGATCTTCGAGATTTTCGCAGGGCGTGATCTTCGACGCCAGCTCGCCCGCGTTTTCATGGAAGCTCTTGGTGACGCTGGTGGTCCGGTTGAACACCGAGATGTCGAACCCTTTTTCCGCGATGTTGAGGGCAAGCATGCCGCCCATGGTGCCAAGGCCGATCAGCCCGATTTGCGATTGTGCCAAAATACGGCCTCCGAATTTGTTGCATGCGGGCCGTCCCCGGCCCGGGGCGTCGTCTCTTTCGCTGCGCCGGACCGCCTGATTGCGCGGCGCTGCGAGGGCGACCCGCACGAATTGCCCCAAGATGGCGGAAGTTGCAAATCGCCCGCAACGGCAGGGGCGAAGAAATGCGACTTCAAGAATCCGAGCAATTTACTCGGAAAAGGGGTTGCGCCCGTCGATCTGCGCCACTAACGAATACCCTATCAATTTACTCGGGAATCGACGGGGTGCCCACGGCATGTTGGCAACATTCATCATCGGCCTGCGCGAAGGGCTCGAGGCGGCGCTGATCGTCGGGATCATTGCGGCCTTCCTGCGCGCCCGGGGCGAACGTTTGACCGAGATGTGGCTTGGCGTCGCTGCCGCCGTGGCGCTGGCCGTCGGCGTTGGCGCGGGGCTCGCGCTGGTCGAGGCCGCTTTGCCGCATAGTGCGCAGGAAAAGCTGGAATGCGTGATCGCGGCGGTCGCGGTCGTCTTCGTGACGCTGATGGTGCTCTGGATGACGCGCCACGCCGCAGGTCTGAAGGGCCAGATCGAGCGCGACGCCGATGCGGCGCTGGGGCAGGGGAGCCGGGTCGCACTGGCGGCGATGGCCTTCCTCGCCGTGCTTCGCGAAGGCTTCGAGACCGCCGTTTTTCTGCTTGCCACGATCTCCGGCGCGCGGACCGGACATTGGGCTGGGCTTGGTGCAGCACTTGGTCTCGCGGCGTCGGTCGTGCTTGGCTGGGCGATCGCGCAGGGGGGGATGCGACTCAATCTGGGGCGCTTCTTCCGCTGGACCGGCGTGTTCCTGATCCTCGTCGCGGCGGGGCTGGTGTTGCAGACGCTGCGCTCGGCCCATGAGGCGGGCTGGTTGCTGGCGGGTCAGCAGCGCATCGCCGATCTGAGCTGGCTCGTGGCCCCGGGCACCGTGCGCTCGGCGCTGATCACCGGCGTTCTGGGCATTCCC
>NZ_DFRG01000068.1:0-49531 GCF_002378135.1 Thioclava sp. UBA3469 | reverse complement strand
TCTGGGCATTCCCGCCGATCCGCGCCTGATCGAGGTGCTGGGCTGGATCGCCTATCTGATCCCGGTCGCGGCGCTGACCTATTGGCCGCGTGCACTGCGTCCCGATCCCCGCACGGCGCAATGGCTGCGCGGCTCTCTCGCGGTCGCCTTCGCAGCGCTGGCCGTCGGTATCGCGGCGCTTTGGCCGCAACCGCAGGTGACGCTGCCCGATCATGCGCCGCGTGTGCTGGAAGGCGATGTCGACACCTCCGCCGGGCCCGATCTGCGCTTGCAGGGTGAGGTTCTGGAGATGGGCGCGACCCGCGTCGACCTGACGGGCGCCGAGGCCACGCCGGAGCGGCATCTGGGCCTGCCAAGCCTGCATCGCGAAGTGCAGAGCCAGACCGAGATCGCGGGTGCCCCCGGCCAGATCGATCTCGCCACGCTTGCGCAGCTTGCAGGTGGGCGCCTGCCGGTGGGCGTCAGCCCCGCGCGCAACCCCGGACCTTTCGTGGCCGAGTGGACGCGGCTCGAACAGGTGACCGTCTGGACCGCAGGCGATGCGCTTCTCGATGCGCAGGGCCGTAGTGCCGTTACGCTGCGCCTCTCGGGCGGCGGGCTGACCACGGCACGCACATTGCGCGTCGATATGGCTCCCGGTGGCATGGCGACCGGCGCCTGGGTCATGGCCCCCGCCGCCGCGCAAGACGCCGCCGATGCACTGCGCTCCGTGCGCCGCGCCCGTATCGAGCATCAGTTCTGGGCCCGAGAGTTGCCTGTGATCCTCTTCCTCATCGCGCTCGCACTGGCAGCTTCTGCGCTCGCCCGTGCGCGCCCCACACCGTTTTTCCCCGCCAGGTCCCTCTGACCAAGCCAAAACCGCAGAGCAAATACAGGAGCCTGACAATGAACATGTCGTCCCGCGCGCGCCGCCGCGCTGTCCCCCTTCTCGCCGCAACCGCGTTCTTCGCGCAGCCCGCACTGGCCGATGCGCCCACGAATAACGGGGCTGCGCAGGTCGCGATCACGCTTACGGGCGAGAATGGCGGCGCATGCGTGCTCGATCACGACAGCGCGGCGGCCGGGCCGATCACCTTCACGGTGACGAATGAATCCGCCCCGGCGATCTCCGAGCTGGAGCTGCTGTCGGACAGCCGCATTCTCGGCGAGAAAGAGAACCTCGCCCCCGGTCTGCCCGCATCGAGCTTCACCGTCACGCTCGACGGTGGCGACTATCGCATCTACTGCCCGGGCGCGGTCGAAGACACCGTGGCCTTCACCGTGACCGGTGAGAGCAAGCAGCGCGCCCAAAGCGCGATCGGCGATCTCTTGGACGAAGGCACCGCAGGCTACGCCAATTACGTCGAAGGCATGGTCGACGCGATGGTGACCGCAAGCGAACGGCTCGCCGCCAAAGTGGATGCGGGCGACGTGGAGGGCGCGAAGGCGGCCTATGCGCAGGCGCGTCCGTTCTACGAGCGGATCGAGCCCGACGTCGAAGGCTTCGTCCTTCCCGGCACCGACCCGACCGACAACTCTGGCAACCTCGATTACCTGATCGACATGCGCGCCTCGAACCTCGACCCGGCGGTCGGCTGGCACGGCTTCCACGCGGTGGAGCGCGACCTGTTCGAAAAAGGCGAAATCACCGATGAGACCAAGGCCTATGCGGCGGAACTGGTGAAGAACGTCAAGATGCTCGCCGATCTGTCGGGCGGGATCGAATATCGTCCCGAGGATCTGGCGAACGGTGCGGCGGCCCTTCTGGAGGAAGTGCAAAGCGGCAAGATCAGCGGTGAGGAAGAGGCCTATAGCCATATCGACCTCGTGGACTTCGCGGCCAATATCGAAGGCGCGCATCAGGCGTTTGCCTTCCTCGAGCCGGGGCTGAAGCGGATCGACCCGGACGTGGCCGAAACCATCGCGCAGCGCTTCGCGGATGTGCAGACGATGCTCGAAGACTACCGCGATTCCGACGCTCTGGGCGGCTACAAGATCTACGATGCCGAGCTGCGCAAATCCGACGCGGTGAAGCTGAGCCGCGCGATCCAGATGCTGCAGGAGCCGCTGTCGCGGATCGCTGAAAAAGTCGCGACGGCAAGCTGAAGACGAAGGAGGCCATGATGCGCGGGCAAGACGATAAACCGGCAGGACTGTCGCGGCGTGGGTTGTTTCTCGGCGCGGCAGCGCTTGGCGGCACCTTCGCCACGGCGGGGCAGGCGGCGGAGACCGGCAAGGTCGCGCCCGACGCCATGCCCGATCCGGACCAGAGGCGCTATGCCTTTTACGGCACCGGGCCGCAGGCCGGGATCGCCACGCCGCCGCAGCAGCATCTGATGGCCATGGCTTTCGACCTGACCGGGACCGATCCGCGCGCGCTGCAAGTGCTGCTCGCGCGCTGGTCGGCCTCGATCGGGCTGATGATGGAAGGGCAGCCGGTCGGTCCGGCCGAGCCCGACCGCGAGACAGCCACCGCGCTCGAGACCGGCGAGGCGCTCGGGCTTGGTCCGGCAGGGCTGACGGTGACCGTGGGCCTTGGCCCGCGCGTCTTCTCCAAGGAGATGGGGCTGGCGGCGAAAGCCCCGCCGCATCTGCGCCCGCTCGCCGATCTGCCCTCGGACGCGCTACGCCCCGAGATCAGCGGCGGCGATCTCTCGCTACAAGCCTGCGCCGACGATCCGCAGGTCGCCTATCACGCGGTGCGCATTCTCGCACGGATCGCGAAACGCACCGGCGCCGCAACGGTGCGCTGGACCCAGCTCGGCTTCGGGCGCGCCTCGGCCGGGGCAGGGCAGGAGACGCCGCGCAATCTCTTTGGCTATCGCGACGGCACCCGCAACATCACCACGCCCGAGCAGCTCGCGCAGCATGTCTGGGCCAATGACGGTCCCGACTGGCAGCATGGCGGGACCTATCAGGTGATGCGCCGGATCGAGATGCATATCGAGAACTGGGACAACGCACAGGTCAGCCACCAGAATGACGTCTTCGGGCGGCACAAGCTCACCGGCGCGCCGCTGACCGGAGAGAATGAATTCGACACGCCCGATTTCAAGGCGAAGAACGCGCAAGGCGAGCCGGTCATCCCGACGCACGCGCATATTCGGCTGTCGGCGCATGAAACCAATGATGGCATCCGCATCCTGCGGCGCGGCTACAACTTCACCGGCGGGCTGAATGCGGTCGGACGGCTCGATGCGGGACTGTTCTTCATCAGCTACCAGAACGACCCCGCGCATTTCGAGGCACTGCAACGTCGCCTTGGCGCGTCGGATCTGCTGAACGAATACATCTCCCACACCGGATCGGGGCTGTTCTGGGTGCCGCCTGCGGCGCCGAAAGGGTCTTATATCGGGGCACCGCTTTTCGCAGCGGTCTAAGCCTCCGGGGCGGATCCGGCGGTGAGGCCCTTGCGCGCCGTCGTGGCGGCGAGACCAAGAAGCAACAGGAACTTCAGGAAGTCTGAGCCGTGCCGGGGGCATAGGTACCGGGGGCTGGCGGTTTACAGCAGTTGACTCAGTCGGGGGAAAGGTCACTGTGTCGGGCCGGGCCATTCGGCTCCGCGCCCCGCTCATCCTCCCCCGCACATCGTCAGTACCGAGGTTTCCCCAGCATGTCGCTTCCCCCCATCGGCCTCGAGGACGCATTCGGCATTGCCGGGATCGGCCGCTGGGAATTCTCGGTCGAGGCGCGCCGCTTGGTAATCGACGAGCCGTGTCGTCTCCTCTTCGACATCTCCGAGGGAGAGATGGACTTGCAGGACGCAGTGCGGACACGGGTGGTCGCGGAAGACCGCGCGCGCGTTTTCGAGGCGCTCGACAGCGCCGTGAGCGATGGCGACCTCTATGACGAGGTCTTCCGGATCACCCTTCCCTCCGGCGAGCAGCGCTGGATCCGTGGCGTCGGAAAATACCGCGCGCAGGCGGGCCAGCGCAAAGTCATCGGGGTCAGCTTCGACATCACTTCCGAGCAGGAGTTGCTCGCCGAGCGCGAGCTGCACCTCGCCGAGATGAACCACCGCATCAAGAACCTCTTTGCGCTCGTCTCCGCGATGATTTCCAGCGCGGCCCGCGCGAGCGAAACCAAAGAGGAGATGCTGGACGAGTTGCGCGGCCGCGTGACCGCCCTCGATCGCGCGCATTCCATGATGTTGCGAACGGACAGCACCCAGCCTGTCGCGCTCGGCGGGCTGTTGGAGCGGGTGCTTGCGCCTGCACGCGCCGAGCAAACCATTCTGCTGTCGGGCGCAGAGGTGATGATCCCCGCGCGGGCGCTGACCTCGCTGGCCTTGATCTTGCATGAATGGGTGACGAACTCCGCCAAATACGGCGCGCTGAGATCCGTGGACGGCCAGATCAAAGTGACGTGGGAGCCCTATGAGAACGGCGTTCACCTCACCTGGAAAGAGCAGGTCCCGGATTACGACGCGGCCGCCGAACAGGGCTTCGGCTCGCGCCTGATCCTCGCCTCGGCGATGCAATTGCGCGCCGAGAAAGAGCGCCGCTATGAGGATGGCTGGCTCATTATCGACATGAAGCTGCCACTCGACGGGTACTGACGCGCGCGACCCCCGGGGGGGAAATCGGGCAACAGCCGAGACTTTCTGCATGATCGGCTCCGCGATGCAGGAACAAGCGTCGCACCCATTGGTTCCCCTACACGATACGATTGAAGTCCCATTACCGAAACAGCCCGTTCATCGCCCGGAGCCCATGCGTTTCCGGGAAGGGAGGCACATGCGCATCGCTATCATTTCCCCAATTCGTCACCCCATTTCGGCGCCCTTCATGGGTGGGATGGAGGCTCATTCCTACGCGCTCGCAGGCGCCCTCGTCGCGCGAGGGCATGAGGTGACACTCTTTGCGTCGGGCGACAGTCAGCCGCCCGAAGGGGTGGAGCTGTATCCGGTCACGGAGCACCATGTCGACAGTGCCTATCCGTCGAAAGGCGGCCGCGAGTCCGATGTGCCCGATACCCATCTCGACGGTGCCTTCGCGGGCATCCTGCAAAAGTTGGAGACGGGGGGCTTCGACATCATTCACAACAATTCGCTGCACCGCTATCCGCCGCGGTTGGCGCGGCGGGAGCGGATCGCGATGCTGACGTCCCTGCATGTGCCGCCCCTCGAGACGCTGCGTGACGCCGTCCACGATGCCCGCGCGCCATGGTGTCGTTTCACCGTCTGCACGGGGGCGCAGCGCGAGCGTTGGGCCAAGCCCGACTGCGACCTGTCCTTCCATGTCGTACCGAACGGGATCGATACCGGCGTCTGGGGCTTCTGCCCTCATGCCGATGGCTCGGCGGTCTGGTTCGGGCGCATCACTCCCAACAAGGGCACCGCGGAGGCCGTGAAGGCCGCGCGGATCGCGGAGCTGCCGCTGCGGATTTACGGGCCAATCGAGGATCGTGCGTATTTCGACGACACCATCGCCCCCTATCTCGGGTCGCAGATCACCTATGGGGGTAATCTGACGGCGGAGGACCTGAGCGCCGAGGTCGCCAGGGCGTCGGTCTGCTTTTTCACGCCGGTCTGGGATGAACCCTTCGGGCTCGCCGCAGCCGAGGCGATGTCCTGCGGGGTGCCCGTCGCCGCCTTCGACTCCGGCGCGGTGCGCGAGGTCGTGGGCGAGGCGGGCATGATCGTGCCGACGGGGGATGTGTCCGCGCTTGCGAGCGCTGCGCGCAAGGCGATGACCTGCGACCGACAATTCGTGCGCGACCGGGCGGTCGCCCGTTTCGGGGTGGAGCGGATGGTCGACCGTTACGAAGAGCTCTATCGCATGTGCATGGCGGGGCTCTCGGAGCCCGCGCCCGAGGTCGATTTCGCCCCGGACGACCTGCCGCCGGCAGAGGTCGGTGTCAGGCTGGCGGTGGAATAGCGCGGGACTGAAAAAGGCGCGGACCGCTGAAGGTCCGCGCCAGAAAACGTCTCGGAATTGGCAGCTAGTGCAGCCGCTCTCTGGAGCGATCGACCATCGCCTGCGTGATCAGGTTGGTGTCGCCGCTGCGGCGGAACCAGCGCATATTCGTGCGTCCGATCCCTTCCACGATCGTTCCGGCTGGCAGCGAGACATCGGGTGCCAGCAGCGTATCGGTCAGGTGGCAATCGCGCGAGACGGCCCCTTTTGCCGTCAACGCGGAGCGCCGTCCGACCCCGATGACGCCCGGCTGCGCTTCGAGACGAAGGCAGCTCAGCGGCGGGCTACCCCGTGTCGTGCCGCCTTGTGGTGCCGCGAAATCCAGAAGCGCAGAGCGATAGTCGTCGAGCGTGTCGATATCGCGCCAATAGGCTTCGCGCCCGGCGTCGCTGCGCGGCAGGCGGTAGGCTTGCAGGGCCTTCTCGCGCAGCGCAGCTTCCAGAAGATCCGTCTCGATCGAAATATCGAACCGGCCCCGAGACAGTTCCGGCAGTTCCTTGCGCAGCCACGCTGTCTTGAAGAGGTAGATCCCCGTCGCGACCAAACTGCGCCCCGAGTTTTCGCCGATCTCGGCGGGCGCGCTCGGGCGATGGGTGAGCGCGCTGACATGCCCGTCTCGCGCGACCTCCAGCACCGAATGATGCTCCGCATCCGAGGATGAAAGCGTTGCCGCGACCAGCGTCGCGGGCGCGTCACTCAGACGATGGCTCTGGATGAACGGACGCAGATCGATGTCGCAAATCTGATCGGCGGGCATCACCAGAACGTCGTTAACGCCTTCGCGCTCGAGCAGGTTGAGATTGGCGAGAAGCGCATGGGCCGTGCCGCGATAGCCGCCGCGCGAGAGCCGCGTCGCATCGCGGATGAGCAAACCGTCGGGGAAGGCATCCGCCCATCTGTCGCGCAGGTGCCGGATCAGCGGCGCGGGGCGATACTGGGTCGCGATGATCGCCCGTGTGAACCCGGCAGCACGCAGCGAAGCAAGGGTGAAATCCACCAATCTCTGGCCGCCAGCGCCGAAGGGCAGGGCAGGTTTGCAACTCTCCTCGGTCAGCTCGTACAGACGCTTTCCGCGCCCACCGGCCAAGACCATTGGAAGACAGCCGTTCAATAAATCGGGTCGTTTCTGAGCCAGCATCAGAGTTCCTCCCCCGTGACGCTGCGACATGAATAAGCTTAACGCTTTTCAAAAATGAAAGCCATGAAACGGGTCCGCAGTTCCCGGATTTCCGCCGGTTCGCGGTAAGATTTTTGCGTGTGTTTTTTGACCATTTCGAGAGCTTCCCGATAACCCTTTGAGTCTAGGGGACGGTCTCGGACGATGTGTCAAAAAGCAGGTCGCGCTGATCCGCCGATCAATTAGGCAGGCGGCGGAAATGCGAGGCGGGCGGCAGTGTCTTCTGCTGCCGAATCGCGAATCTCGAAGAGCGCGCCATCGCTGAGATCGCGCAGGTCACGACGGAAGCGCAGGGTGATTTCGCGCCCGCCCGCGCGACGGGTCAGCGTAAAGATGCCGTCACGCTCTGCCGCCTCGGCGGTGCCTGCGCGGAACACGTCCTCCGCCTGTCGTCGCAGCTTCAGAAGGCGTCGGGTGGCGTCCGATTTCGCCTGCTCGAAGGACGTCAGGGTTTCCGGCAAAGCGAAAGGGCGGCGATTGTCGGGATCGGTCAATTCGTAGAGGGCGCGCTCCCCGCGCTGGTAGATGTCGGGCATGCCGGGCAGCATCATCTTCAGCGCCAGTTGCAGCAGCGAAAGCCGCTGCCCCGTCGCGATCAGGGGCGCGAGCTCGGCAGGCGGCTGCGCCTCCCACGCCGCGCAGATGCGCCGCGCCGCGTCCAAGGCGGCGTCCTCGGCTTCGATATCGGGGAAGGACCAGCGCGTGATCTCCCCGCCCTCGCGCAGCGCTTTGCGAAGATGCTCGGTCAGGCGCTCGCACAGGTCCGGACCGGGCGCGGGATCGTCCCAGATGCCCAGAAGACTTTGCGTGGCATACCAGACGAAACCGGAATCCGAGAGTGCGGCGTCTTGCATCGCCGTATCGAACAAATCAGCAAAGGTCTTGGGATGATGAGAGATCGCGGCGATCCGCATCCGTGTGTCCTCAGCGCGTTTCGTGTCGTGGCTCGAGGTGAGCGTCATCGCCGTGTCCCGCTGGCCCTGCGCGCTGGAGAACCACGCGTTCAGCCCCCGCGCATCCAGCAGCGGCGTATCGGGTTCCGCGCCGACCTCATTGGCAGCGAGATAACGGGTGTGGCGGAAGAAGGCCGTGTCCTCCTGCGCCTTCGCCACCACCGCGCCCGTGACCTGCTGGAACCGGATGCGGAACTTGAGGCTCGGCTTGTCCGTCCCGTCGAGCAGCAGCCCGGCGAGCAGATCGAGCGCCTCGCGCTGCGGCAAGGTCTCTGCCGCAGCTTCCACCGTCTCTTCGATGATGGCGCGGTCCTCGGGCGTCGCGGGCGGCGTGGTGATATAGGTTCGATAGCGCGGGAAGAAAATCAGCAGCGCCAGCATCGCCTCGCGCAGCGTCTCGGCATCGGGCGGATCGAGCCGATCCACGACGAGCGCCGCCTGCGCGAGGTCGATCAGCTGGTGCAACTCCGCGGCGAGGTCTTCGGGGATCACCTGCGCGCGCGCCTCGCGGCACATCGTCTCGTAATCGTCGCAGCCGCCGGTGCGCTCGCGCCAAAGCGTGTCGAGCCGCGCGAAGCCTTCGGGTTCGGTCAGCAGGCGGCAAATCTGCCGTCCCGCCTCGTAGCCCGTGGTGCCGTCGGTCTGCCACGCAGGTGGCATCGCCTCATCGTCGGTCAGAATTTTCTCGACCCAGATCGGGACTGCATCGCCGACAGTCTGGCGCAGCCGCTCCAGATAGGTGGCGGGATCGGCGAGCCCGTCGATATGATCGATCCGTAGCCCGTGGGCGAGCCCCTCGCGCACCAGTCGCGCAGGCAGTTCGGTCATCGCGGCGAATACCGTCGGGTCTTCGACGCGCATCCCGATCAGCCCGGTGACGTTGAAGAAGCGCCGATGCGAGAGCGCGCCGCGTTCGCGCGTCCAGTCGCGCAGCTGCCAGTGCTGGTGCGTCAGGACCGCAGCGATGTCTCCCAGCGCCGCCGTGCCGGGCGCGAGCGGCAGCCAGCCGCCCTCCCATTCCACCGCGCCACCGTGATCCTCAGTCAGTCGCAGCTCACCCTTCGCCAGCATGTCGTCGAGCGGCTCCGGAAGGAAAGGCAGGATCAGTTTTTGCGACCAGTCGATCGCGAAGTAATCGGCATAGGCGCTGTCGGGGCCATGGCGCATCGCATCGCGCATCCACGGATTGTCGAGTGAGAGAGCGGTGTGATTCGGCACAAGGTCGAGCACGATGTCCAGCCCCAGCGCCTGCGCGGCCTCCGACAGCGCACGAAACCCGTCCTCGCCGCCAAGCGCCGGGTCGATCTCCTGCGGATTGGCAACGTCGTAGCCGTGGGTCGACCCCGCGGTCGCGGTGAAGATCGGCGACAGGTAGAGATGGCTCACGCCAAGATCCGCGAGATAGGGCAGGAAGGTTTTCGCAGCCGCGAAGTCGATGCCGTTTCGCAATTGCAGCCGGTAGGTCGCGATCATGGGGTGGGCGGTGGCAGCGGGCAGATCGGACGGCATCACTCAATCCTCATGTCGATGGCGAAGGCGTCCCGGCGCGGGTCGCCCATCGAGAATAGCGCAGGCTCGCGGCGTGCAGCATTGGATGCAGGCGCGCCAAGGCTGACGAGAATATCGAGCGTTCCCGCCGCGAAAGGCCAGCGCGCGTTGAAGGCCTTCGCCCCGTGGCGCGTGACCTCTCCGGGCCCGGTTTTGCCGCTGCGCGAAAGCGGCAGCAGATGCGTCCGGCGCAGGTTCAGAAGCTGGCGCGTCAGCCGCAGCCACTCCTGCGCGCGCGGCCCGGTGTCGCGGTAAGGGTAGCACAGGCGCGGCGTGTCGGGAGAGGCGGGGTCGATCATCGCCCCCGTGTCGTAGCCGATGCCTTGCAGCTCTTTCGTCCGGCCCGCGCGCAGTGCGGTGACGGCGTCCGGCGGCGGGTCCGCGAAGAAGGGGAAGGGCGCGGTCGAGCCGACCTCTTCGCCCATGAACAGCATCGGCGTGAAGGGCATCAGCAACAACAGCGCATGGATCACCGCACCCGCCTCGTCGCCGATAAGGCTCAGGAGGCGTTCGCCCTCGGGACGGTTGCCCGCTTGGTCATGGGTGAGGTTGGCGTTCACGAAAGCGGACCATGGCAAATGGGCGGCGGGCGCGCCGCGTGCCTTGATGCCATCGGAACGCGTCTGGCCTTCCTCGACCTGGCCCCGCGCCATTGCCTGCGCAAGGTCACCGAACGGATCGGCGGCATGGGCTTTGTAGTAGCCCTGCGTCTCGCCGGTCAGGGCGACATGCAGCGCATTGTGCCAATCGTCGTTCCACTGCGCATCGAAACCGGCCTCGCGCAGGTCAGGGAGGTTGCGCTCGTCTTCGAGGATCAGGTGGATCGGACGGCCTCGGTCCTGCGCGCGGATCGTTTGCAAAAGCTCGATCAGGAAATGCGGCTTGGACGGATCTCGGATCGCGTGGACCGCATCGAGCCGCAGCCCGTCGAGCCGATACTCGTCGATCCATCCCGTCGCCGTGTCGCGCAGCAGGGCGCGCAGCTCGGGCCGTGTGAAGTCGATCGCATCGCCCCATGGCGTTGCCTCCCCGCCGAAGGTCTGGGGCGCATAGGCGTGCAGGTAGTTCCCGAAGGGGCCGAAATGGTTCAGCACCAGATCGAGGATCACCATGATCCCGTGGCTTTGCGCTGTGCGGATGAAGGCGCGCATCTCGTTGGGACTACCATAGGCGGGATGCGGAGCGCGCAGCAAAACCCCGTCATAGCCCCAGCCATGGGCGCCGTGGAACTGCGAGACGGGCATGATCTCGATGGCCGTGATACCAAGCTCCGCCAGTTCGGGCAGGCGTTCCGCAGCAGCAGCGAACGTGCCCTCGGGGGTGAAGGTGCCGATATGGATTTCGAGGATCACCGCCTCGTCCCATGGCCGCCCTTGCCACGGCGCGCCCCAGTCGAAACGGGCCGGATCAACGGTCAGAGAGGGCCCGTGAACATCGCCTTGCTGGCGGCGTGCGGCCGGATCGGGGTAGTCGGTGCCGTCGAGGCGGAATGCGTAGGGCAGTCCGTCGCGGGCCGCGACTGAGGCCTGCCAGCCGCCGTCTCCGACCGGTGTCATGTCATGTGCCGCTCCGTCCAGCACCAGCTCTGCGCGCTTCGCGGCAGGCGCCCAGATGGCGAAGTCCCAGTTCCCATCCGTCCCCGGATGCGCACCCCAGCGAAGGGGCCGCCGATCGCCTGCCGCCGTCACGTGTCGCCCTCGTCGCTCGCAACTTCACCCTCACGACAGAACGCGTGCAGCGATTGCCACGGCAGCGACTGCACTCCGTCGACTGCCTCGTCGCAGCGCGGATTGTCCCGGGTCGTGTCGAGGATATGGTGCCAGCCGTCGCCGGGCAGGTTGAACTCGCAGGCGTCGCCCGCATTGGCGACGATCAGCAGCTCGGGGTAGCCTGCCAACCGGTGCCGCAATCCGACGCAGCACTGCCCCGCTTCCTGCCAGTCGTCGTCCTTCATCTGCCGCCCCGACGCGTGCCACCAATCGCTGACCGGGGTCGCGGCGTTGGGTGCGAAGGCGGGCGGAGCGAGGTGGTAGCGCCAGTCCTGCCGGAACGCGACCATCGCGCTGAGGCTGTCGCGCAGATCGGTCCGCGCGCCCTCCCAGTCGATCCATGTCGTCTCGTTGTCCTGACAATAGGCGTTGTTATTGCCGTTCTGGCCCTGACCCATTTCGTCGCCTGCGAGGATCATCGGCACGCCGTGGCTGACCATCAGCGAGCCCAGCATCGCGCGCGCCCTACGCAGGCGGGCGGCGTTGATCTCGGGATCGTCGGTCGGTCCTTCGACGCCCATATTGTCGGACAGGTTGTGGTCGTGGCCGTCGCGATTGCCCTCGCCATTGGCCTCGTTGTGCTTGTGGTTGTAGCTGAGCGTATCCCAGAGCGTGAACCCGTCATGGGCGGCTAGAAAGTTGATCGAAGACGTCGCGGGGCGGTGCGTGTGGTCGAACTGCACCGGCGAGCCCATCAGCCGCTGGGAAATCTTCGGTAACAGCCCCGGATCGCGGCGCCAGAACGCGCGGGTGTCATCGCGGAACTTGTCGTTCCACTCGCGGAAGGGCCAGGGAAAACCGCCCACCTGATAGCCGCCTTCGCCGATATCCCACGGCTCGGCGATCAGCTTTACACCGGACAGCACCGGGTCCTGCCGGATCGCGTTGAAGAAAGCACCCTCGCGTTCGAAGCCGGCGGGTTCGCGGCCAAGTGTCGAGGCGAGGTCGAAGCGGAAGCCGTCGACGTGGACCGCCTCCACCCAGTAGCGCAGGCTGTCCATCACGAGGCGCAGCACCATCGGATGGGCGACGTTGAGCGTGTTCCCGGTGCCGGTCGTGTCGAAGCCGTGGCGTTTGTTTTCCGGCGACAGCAGGTAGTAGCTGCGATTGTCGATGCCCTTGAAGCTGAGCGTCGGGCCAAGCTCGTTACCCTCGGCGGTGTGGTTGTAGACCACGTCGAGGATCACTTCGATCCCGGCCTCGTGGAAGCGTTTCACCGCGGCGCGCACCTCGCGCACGTCCTCGCCGGCGAGATAGCTGCGATTGGGCGCGAAGAACCCGATGGAATTGTAACCCCAGTAGTTCGACAGGCCGTTCTCGACCAGGTGGCGATCCTGCACGATGGCATGGATCGGCAAAAGCTCGATCGTTGTCACCCCGAGCGACAGCAGGTGGTCGATGATCGGCGGCGAGGCGAGCGCGCGGAAGGTCCCGCGATCGGCCTGAACGACGCCGGGATGGCGCATCGTCAGGCCCTTTACATGGGCTTCGTAGATCACCGTTTCGGACCACGGGCGGTGCAGCACCTGATCCTGATCCCAGTCGAACTGCGTGTCGACGACGATGGCTTTCGGCATGAACGGGGCGGAGTCTCGGGTGTCCTGCTTCAGATCGGAGCCACCGATGGGATAGCCGAACAGCGCGTCATCCCATTTCAGATAGCCCCGCATCGCCATCGCATAGGGGTCGAGAAGCAGTTTGTTCGGATTGAAGCGCAGCCCTTCCTCGGGGGCGAACCGCCCGTGGACGCGGTAACCATAGGCGAGGCCTTCCTGCGCGCCGGGCAAATGGCCGAACCAGATCCCGCCCTCCTGCTGCGGCATCTCCAGCCGCGCGAGTTCCTCTTGGCCCTCATCGTCGAAAAGGCACAGCTCCACCTTCTCGGCCTCTTCGGAGAAAATCGCGAAATTCACACCGTCTCCGGTGACGCGCGCGCCAAGAGTGTCGGGTCGCCCCGCATACGGATCGAAACGCAGCGAACTGGGGGTCATAGGGGAGGCTCCATGTGCGGAAGAAACGGCGACGCGCCAACGGGATCAATGCGCCGCAGTGTAATCGGTTCCCAAGCGTAAGCCGCTAAGGGCCGGATCGGGACCGGCGCACGCATTTCGACCAACATATCGGAGCCGTGAATTCAGTCGTGGAAACTTCAAGGAACTGCGCCACGCCCCCTGCGTTTCCGAACCGATATTTTCCAAAATCAGAGGTTCCGACATGACGAACGACAAGCGCGGACGCCCCGCCACCACAGATGGGGGCGCCCCCGTCCAAAGTCTCGAACATTCGCTCACGGTCGGTTCCGATGGTCCGATCGTTCTGAACGATCACTACCTCATCGAGCAGATGGCGAATTTCAACCGCGAGCGCATCCCGGAGCGTCAGCCCCACGCCAAAGGTTCGGGCGCCTTCGGCCATTTCACCGTGACGGGCGACGTCTCGAAATACACCAAGGCGAAGGTGTTCCAGCCGGGTGCGAAGACCGACATCGTGGCGCGGTTCTCGACCGTCGCAGGCGAGCGCGGCAGCCCCGACACATGGCGCGACCCGCGCGGCTTCTCGGTGAAGATGTATACCGAGGAAGGCAACTTCGACATGGTGGGCAACAACACTCCCATCTTCTTCGTGCGCGACCCGCTGAAATTCCAGAGCTTCATCCGCAGCCAGAAGCGCCGTGCCGATAACGGTCTGCGCGACCACGACATGCAGTGGGACTTCTGGACCCTCTCGCCCGAGAGCGCGCATCAGGTCACCTATCTGATGGGCGATCGCGGCATCCCGCGCACCTGGCGCGAGATGAACGGCTATTCGAGCCACACCTATTCGCTCGTCAACGAAGCCGGTGAGATGTTCTGGGTGAAGTTCCACTTCAAGACCGATCAGGGCGACGGCAACGCGCATTTCACGCAGGAAGAAGCGGACGAGATGGCGGGCGCCGATAGCGACTATCACCGCCGCGACCTGTTCAACGCGATCTCCGAGGGCAACGCTCCGAGCTGGACGCTTTATTTCCAGATCATGCCCTTCGAGGATGCAAAGACCTATCGTATCAACCCGTTCGACCTGACGAAGGTCTGGCCGCACAAGGACTATCCGCTGATCGAGGTTGGCAAGATGGTGCTCGACCGCAACCCGACCGATTTCCACACCGAAATCGAGCAGGCGGCCTTCGAGCCCAACAACATGGTCCCCGGCGTGGGTCTCTCGCCCGACAAGATGCTGCTGGCACGTGGCTTCTCCTATGCCGATGCGCACCGCGCGCGGCTCGGGGTGAACTACAAGCAGATCCCGGTGAACAAGCCGCAGGCCGAGACCAACGCCTACACCAAGGACGGCGCGCTGCGGGTCAACAAGTCCGAAGACCCGGTCTATTTCCCGAACTCCTATGGCGGGCCGGAAGCGCATCCGCAGCAGGCGGAGGCTGGCCTCTGGTACTCCGATGGCGAGATGGTCCGTCAGGCCTATACACTGCGCGAGGATGACGACGACTGGAGCCAGGCAGGTTCGCTGGTGCGGGACGTGATGGACGACGCGGCGCGCGAGCGTCTCGTGAACAACGTCACCGGTCACCTCTGCGACGGTGTGAGCGAGAAGATTTTGCAGCGTGCGTTTGAGTACTGGCGCAACATCGACGGCGATATCGGCGCGCGCATCGAGAAAGCGGTCCGCGACAAGCTGGGCGGTGAATCGAAAGCGCCGGGCATGGCTTCGGCGAAAAGCATCAGCGGCTAAGCTGAGCGTCAGACAGACCAAAGGAAAAGGCGGGGCCCAGCCCCGCCTTTTTGCTATCCGCTTAGCTTACAGAGGCGTCACTCCTCGCCATCGACATAGAGCGCGACGACATCCTCCTCCAACACGCCGCCGATCGCTTCGAAGGCTTCGCCTGCGTCGCGGAATTCGGTCAGCGTCAAATCGGGAAAGACGAAATACTTCCCCGCGACATTCTCCTTCTGCGCGCCGAAGACGATCCGCTTGATCCCGGCGAACCGCGCCGCCGAGAGGCACATCTCGCAGGGCTGCAGGGTCGTCAGCAGCACGCAGCCCTCGAGCGACGGGTCGTCCTGCGCCCGCGTCGCTTTCGCGATCGCCACGATCTCGGCATGGCGGGTCGGGTCGCAGTTCAGATGCACCTCGTTCTCCCCCTCGGCGATGATCTCCCCGTCGCGCAGGATCGCGGCGGCTATCCCCGCCTTTCCCGGTTCCTGTGCGGCCTCTTTCGCCTTGGCGATCAAGCGGGCCATCGCCTCGCGTTCGGTCGGTGTGGGGTGCTCGGGCATGGATGCGATCCTTTCGGCGGTCGGAGGAAGAGGGGCGGGCGCGGCGGGCGCGCAGGGACGAACGCCCACGGATGCGCGCTGTTCCCCGCTTGCGGTTGCGACCAATCCCACACGCGCGCCGATTTTTTCGGGAACCCATGTCGACATTCGGCGTTGGACGAGACTTACAGGTGACCGAAAGGCGCGCCGCGAAGCTGCTGCGTCTTCGTGGGGTCCAAGTCTCCACGGGGCGAATCGGGTGGTGGTTTCAGGTGCGGTCACGTGTCCGGACGCCAAAATCCGGCCTCTCCCCCGTGTGAGGCTGTCCTCGCGCTCCCTCGCGCCTGCGTGACCTGCAAGGGCTGCGCGGGTTTCAAGAGGTAACATCCGTTCAGATGACCTTGAGGTGAGGGCGTCTGTCGGCAACTCCCTGCTGAGCTCTCGGCATTTGGCTGCCGGTTCCATCGATGGAACCCAGTGCGGCCCTTTTGTTCGTCCCCGAAATTTCGAATTTGCGCCCTTCGACACGCATTCGAAGGGACATCTATCATGGCAAAGGCAACAGGGCTGCTCCGTCGCGAGTTTCTCCTGGGCGCGGCGGGCGCCCTCGCAACCCCCTACATCGTCACCCCGGCACAGGCAGGCCAGACGGACGAGCGCCGCCTGCGCTTCCACAATCCGCATACCAACGAGAATTTCGACGCGGTCTATTTCGCGAAGGGCCAGTATGACGACGACGCGATGCGCGAATTCTACCGGATCGCCCGCGACTGGCGTCAGGAAAAAGAGGTGAAGATCGACAATCGCACGGTCAACATCGCCTACAACATGCAGAACATGCTCGAGCAGAGCACGCCGCTGATGCTGGTGTCGGGCTACCGCACGCCGAAGACGAACCGTCTCGTGCATGGCGCGACGCATAGCTACCACATGCGGGGCGAGGCGCTCGATCTGACGCATCCGAACGTCTCGACCAGCACGCTGCACAAAGTGGCCCTGCGCATCCGTGGCGGCGGTGTGGGCTACTATCCGAGCGAGCATTTCGTGCATGTCGATTGCGGCCCCGTCCGCACCTGGCGCGGCTGAGCGCAGGCCTGCCAAAGACCATCGGCGCGGCGCGCGGTTTCCCTGCCTTCACGGGATCGACACGAGGGCAGGACGCCGCGCCGCGCTGACGCGCCGGCACCCCCGGCGGTTCCAT
This sequence comes from Thioclava sp. UBA3469, assembly GCF_002378135.1. Lineage (NCBI taxonomy): Bacteria > Pseudomonadati > Pseudomonadota > Alphaproteobacteria > Rhodobacterales > Paracoccaceae > Thioclava > Thioclava sp. UBA3469. The sequence continues at coordinate 32,733 of NZ_DFRG01000068.1, read as the reverse complement.
CTTCTCGCGAAGTTTTCACGAAAATTTAGTGCCTCGCGCCACTCGTGCCCTAGGTGGAGAGCGGCCAACCAGCGCCGCGCGAGCGCTCACCGATGAAACGGCGAGGAGGAATTCATGAAATTGAAAATCAACGGCAAGTCCGTCGACGTGCAGTCCGGCCCGGATACCCCGCTCCTTTGGGTGATCCGCGACGAGCTCGGCATGACCGGCACGAAATTCGGCTGCGGGATCGCACAATGCGGCGCCTGTTCGGTGCTGCTTGACGGCACGGTTCAGCGCAGCTGTGTCCTGCCCGTCAGCGCTGTCGGCGACAGCGAAGTCACCACGATCGAAGAGATCGAGAACGACCCCGTCGGCAAGCGTGTCGTCGAGGCTTGGGTCGACAAGGAAGTGCCGCAATGCGGCTATTGCCAGTCCGGTCAAGTGATGGCGGCGACCTCGCTGCTGAAGTCCAACGACAAGCCCACCGAAGATGACATCACGGCAGCTATGACCAACCTGTGCCGCTGCGGCACCTATAACGCGATCAACGATACGATCGCCTCGATCGCCGGTACCGATGCAGCGAAAGCGGAGGATGCGCAATGAACGACCACGATCCCAAAATCTCCGATCCCGGCTACCCGACCGGCGCGCCCGAGAATGTCTCGCGCCGCCGCTTCCTGCTGGCCTCCGCTGGCATCACCGCGGGCTCGCTCGTGCTGGGCTTCGGCCTGAGCGTCGCGCCCAACAAGGCAGCCGCCGCCGCGCAGAAGATGCCGCCCGGCGCCAACGTCCCGGCTTTCCTCGAGTTGCGCAAAGACGGCAAGGTCCGCCTGCTGAGCCCGTTCAACGAGGGCGGCCAAGGTGTCTTCACCGCGATGGCGCAGATCGTGGGCGAGGAAATGGACGTGGCCCCCGATAGCTTCATTGTCGAGAACGCGCCTGCGGGCAGCGATTACCTCGTGGTCTATGGCAAGATTAGGATCACCGGCGGCTCGATGTCGGTGCGCACCAGCTACGACACCATGCGCAAGCTCGGTGCGGCGGCACGGCAGATGATGCTGGAAGCGGCGGCGAAGAAGCTCGACGCGCCGGTGTCTGACCTGTCGACCGAGCCGGGCAAGGTGGTCCACAAGGCCTCCGGCAAGTCGCTGGGCTATGGCGAGCTGGCGGGCGACGCGCTCGATCAGGAAGTGCCCAGCCCGGATTCCGTGACGCTGAAAGACCCGAAAGACTTCAAGTGGATCGGCGAGCCCGTGAAACGCGTCGACGTCTACGAGAAATCGACCGGCAAGGCGATCTATGCGATGGATGCCAAGGTCGACGGGATGCTGCACGCCGCTGTCCAGCACGCGCCGCGTCTGGGTCTCAAGCCCGGCGACATCAGCAACCTCGACGAGGTGAAGGGCATGGCCGGCGTCATGTCGGTGCATAAGCTCGACGGGGCTGTCGCGGTCGTGGCCGAGCGCTTCTGGGATGCGAAGACGGCGGTCGAAGCCGCCAAGGTCGACTGGCAGGAGCCGAGCGAGGACGAGAAGTCCAAGATCCGCTACATGCCCGCCGATTTCTCGACCGAGGAGTTCGCCAAGCAACTGGCCAATACCAAAGGCGACGGCACCGAGGCCGAGAGCGAAGGCGACATCGCGTCGGGCTTCGACGGGGCTGCGAAGACGGTCGATGCGACCTATCAGAGCCAATACCTGCACCACGCCCAGATCGAGCCTGCCTCGACGCTGGCGCGGTTCAATGAGGATGGTTCGCTCGACATCTGGCTGCCAAATCAGGCGCCCGAGCAGTTCCAGGCCCAGATCGCGGATGCGGCTGGCATCAAGCCCGAACAGGTAAAGGTCAACTCGCCGATGCTCGGTGGTTTCTTCGGGCGGCACTTCCTGTATCCGGCGGCGAACCCCTTCCCGCAGGCGGTCCAGCTTGCGAAAGAGGTCGGCAAGCCGATCAAGGTGATCTGGACGCGCGAGCAGGAATTCCTGCGCGATCCGCTGCGTCCGATGGCGGCGGTGCGTTTCCGTGGTGCGCTGGACGATCAGGGCATGCCCGTGGCGCTCGAGGCGATCTCTGCCTGTGAAGGTCCGACCGAGGCGCTCAACGGCCATAACCCCGACAAGGTCGATGCAATGGCCGTCGAGGGGCTCACCGGCAAGAGCTACGCGATCCCCAATCGCCGCATCGCGCAGAACTATGTCGAGAACCCGACCTCGCTCGCCTATTGGCGCTCGGTCGGCCATTCGATGAACGACTTCTTCTATGAGGCCTTCCTCGACGAGATGGCGGATGCGGGCGGGCAGGACCCCTATGAGCTGCGCATGAAGCTGCTCGAAGGGAACGAGCGTCTGACCAACCTGCTGAAAGAGGTCGGTGATCTCTCGGGCGGCTGGAAGCGTGGCCCCTTCGATGCCGAGGACGGCACCCGCCGCGCCCGCGGTGTCGCGATGGCGTCGCCCTTCGGCAGCGAGGCGGCGGCGATTGCCGAGGTCTCGATTCAGGACGGCCAGATCGTCGTGCATGACATCTGGGACGTGCTCGACCCGGGCAGCATCGTGAACCCGTCGATCATCAAGGCGCAGATCATGGGGGCGGCCACGCTCGGCACCTCCGAGGCGCTGATCGAAGAGGTCGCCTACAAGAACGGCGAGCCGACCGCGCGCAACTTCGACTACTACCCGATCCTCGGTGGGGCGCGGGCGCCGCGCATCCATGCGAAGGTGATCGAGAGCGGCGCGAAGATGGGCGGCGTGGGCGAGCCGCCGCTGCCCGCCGTGCCGCCGGCGATCGCCAATGCGGTCTCGGCGCTGACCGGGCAGCGCGTGCGTTCGATGCCGATGGACAAGCTCGACCTGAAGAAGGGCTGAGCTCGTCCGGACGGAAAGAATTGGGGGAGGCGGCGCGATCCGCCTCCCTTTTTCAGTCCTGCGGGGCGACCGCCTTGCGGGCAAGCGCAATGAACTGCGCGGCCTCTTCCTCGCTCAACCCTTCCAGAATCTCCGCCTGCAGCCGCGTCACTACGGGCCGCGCACCCTCCAGTGCCGCGGTCCCTTCCGGCGTCAGATGCAGGCTGCGGGCGCGCCGATCCGTCTCGCTGACGGCCCGCGCCACCAGCCCCTTCTGCACCAGCCGCTTCACCACGTCGCCGATCGTCGCGCGGTCATAGGCGATGCGCGCGGCCAGCTGCGCCTGATCCATTCCCGGCTCACGCGACAGAGCGTCGAGCGCCGCGAATTGCACCGAGGTCAGTTCCACCGGGGCGTCCTTGATCCGCTTCTGAAACACCGCCGTCGAGCGCTGATTGAGACGTCGGATCAGGTGGCCGGGCAGGGTTTCGAGATCGCGTTTCATCGAGGGCGCTCCGGTTTGGGGTTCTATTCGGTATGTATACTTACCATATTGACGTGACGCCAGCCTTTCCGCTAATGATAAGTATGCATATCAATTGGGAGGGCGCGCTATGCAGTTTCATCTGAACGGGTTCACTACCGGCGATCCGGCCATCGCGCCGCGTCATCCGCAGGCGGGGGAGACGCTCGACAAGGTCGATGTGCTGATCGTCGGATGCGGCCCGGCGGGGCTGACCCTTGCGGCGCAGCTTGCAGCCTTCCCCGAGATTTCCGTACGCATCACCGAGCGCAAACCCGGCCCGCTCGAAGTCGGGCAGGCGGACGGCATCGCCTGCCGCTCGGTCGAGATGTTCGAGGCTTTCGGCTTCGCCGAGAAGGTGATGAAGGAAGGCTATTGGGTGAACGAGGTCGCCTTCTGGCGGCCCGGTGCGCAAGGCGAGGGGCTGCGACGGGCCGACCGGATTCAGGACGTGGCCGATGACCTCTCAGAGATGCCGCATGTCATCCTCAATCAGGCGCGGGTCCATGATTTCTACCTCGAGACGATGCGCAACGGCGCGCGCCGTCTGACCCCGGATTACGACCGCGCGCTGACCACGCTCACCCGCACCGACGACCCCGATTACCCGCTGGTCGCGACATTCGACTGCCTCGATGCGCCGGGCGAGACCGAGACGATCCGCGCGCGCTATGTCGTCGGCTGCGACGGCGCACGCAGCACGGTGCGCAAATCCATCGGGCACGAATTGCACGGCGAATCCGCACGCCAGCTTTGGGGCGTGATGGATGTGCTGCCGGTCACCGACTTCCCCGATATCCGGCTCAAGGCGGCGATCCAGTCGGCGACCGAGGGCAGCATCCTGATCATCCCGCGCGAGGGCGGCTATCTGGTGCGGCTCTATATCGAGCTCGACGCGCTGCATGGCGATGAGCGCGCCGCGGATCGCAATGTCAGCGCCGAGATGCTGATCGAGAAGGCGCAGGCGATCCTCGCCCCCTATACGCTGGAGGTGAAGGAGGTCGCGTGGTGGTCGGCCTATGAGATCGGCCAGCGTGTGTGCGACGGGTTCGACGACAGCGACAGCGACAGCGACAGGGACGGCGACGCCGCGTCCGAGCCGCGCATCTTCATCGCGGGCGATGCCTGCCACACCCATAGCCCGAAGGCTGGGCAGGGGATGAACGTCTCGATGGCGGACACGTTCAACCTCGGCTGGAAACTGGCCGCCGTGCTGCGCGGACAGGCGCGGCCCGAATTGCTGCAGAGCTATTCCGAGGAACGTCAGGCCAAGGCGCAGGAGCTGATTGACTTCGACCGCGACATGGCGCGGCTGTTCAGCGCGAAGCCGCAGACCAAGGAAGAAGAGGCGCAGTTTCAGGCCTATTTCCAGAAACACGGGCGCTATACCGCCGGGGTCGAGACGCAATACGCGCCGGGGCTTTTGATTGGAGACGCCGCGCATCAGGCGCTGGCCGCCGGGCAGATCGTGGGCAAGCGCTTCCACTCCGCGCCGGTGGTGCGCTTGGCGGATGCAAAGCCGGTCCAGCTGGGCCATGCGTTCAAGGCGGATGGGCGCTGGCGGCTGCTGGCGTTTGCGCCGACGGGTGACACCGGCGAGGCGGGCGGAGCGATCGCGCAGCTATGCGACCGGCTCGATGGGCCGGAGGGGCTGCTTCATCGCTTCACGCCCGAGGGCGCGGATATCGACAGCGTCATCGACCTGCGCGCGGTCTTCCAGACGCCGCATCGCGAGATGCGCATCGAGGCGCTGCCCGCGCTCCTGCGTCCCAAGAAGGGGCGTTACGGGCTGGTCGATTACGAGAAGGTCTTCTGCCCCGCCGTCACCGGCCCCGACATCTTCGACCTTCGCGGCATCGACCGGACGCAAGGTGCCTTGCTGGTGCTGCGGCCCGATCAATATGTCGCGCAGGTCTTGCCGCTCGACGCGGTGGACGCGGTCGCGGAGTTCTTCGACCGCATCCTGATCCCGCAATCGGCAGGCTGAGGGCGCCTCAGTCGCGGTTCACCTGCACGACGCCGGTCATGTTCTCTGCGCCATGACCGGCCTCGCTGGCCCGCGCAAAGAGGCGTTTCGCGGCCTCGGTCATCGGCATCCGTGCGTCCCCGCCCTCGGCGATGGCATAGCGGAAGTCCTTCGAGATCAGATCGACCGGGAATTGCGGCGTGAAATCCGAGCGCTGCATCGTGCCGGTGATATAGGGCGCGTTCGGCGTCCAGATCGGGGTGGAGGACAACGCCTCCAGCGCAAGATCGACATCCATGCCGCCGCGCTCCAGCATCGGAATGATCTCCGCCCAGGCGGCGACCTGAACGCCCAGCATCGCATTCGTGGCGAGCTTCATCCGCGCGCCCATGCCCCAGGTGCCGACATGGTGCTGCGCCTTGGCCAGCGGGTCCAGCACGTCATGCACACGGCCTGCGGTCTCGGCCTCGCCGCCGAGGAAATAGACCAGCACACCGTTCTCCGCCTGCGGCAGCGTGCCGGAGACCGGCGCTTCGACAAAGCGCCGCTGCTGCGTGATGGCGTAGCTGCCAAGCTCCGCGGCTCCCTCCGGCGTGATGGTCGAGCTTTCGATCGCGATGGCCTCTTCGGGAAGCCCGGCGAAAGCGCCGGTTTCCGGGTCGCACCAGACCTCGCGCGAGACCTCGGTGTCGCGCAGCATAGAGATCGTGAATTCGGCCTGTGCTGCGGCGTCGCGCGGGGTGTCGGCCTGCGTGGCCCCGGCCTCGACGAGCGGCGCGCAGCGCTCGGGCGTCCGGTTCCAGACGATCAGATCGTGGCCCGCATCCAGAAGGGTCCGCGCCATCCGCGAGCCCATCGCGCCCATGCCTAGAAATGCGATCTTTGCCATGCTCTGCTCCTGTTCGTGAGGGTGTTGCTGGCCGAATGCGACGTGCCTGCGCGGGGTTCCGGGCGTGGCGTGCACATCCCGGTGACCACGTTCCGCGTCGGGCATCCAGGTCGTTCCTAAGGCGGACGAGACGGCCGAGCAAACGCGCAGCCCGCGGCATTTGTTCCGTGACGATAACGTGCGCCAGCGGGCGGTTGCTGGCCCCGACAGCGGCCCTACCGTCACCCTACGCCACCCCGAATGCGTGAAAGCGTCACGATTATGACGAAGGCAGCCACGATCCGACCGCTCCTTCCGCGCGATTGCGCGGGGATTGAGGGTCACTGCGCATGGCTGTTGCTTACGCTCCGTTTTTAGCCCCCCGCGAGGAGGATGCCATGAGCCTCGACCGCAGACATTTCCTGATCGCCCTGGCAGGCACTGTGCCACTTGCAAGTTTGACACCCGGTTTCGCCCGCGCCGCCGATAGCGCCGCGCCCAGCGATGCCTTTCTTTCCGTGAGCCGCGCGATCTGCGGTAATGACCGCCTCTCGAAGGAAACCGCCGCGCGAATCGAGAAGCTGCTGAGCGAGGACGATGCAGGCTTTGCCGGGAAGCTGGACGGGCTCGCTAAAGCGTTCGACGGCAAGGACCGCGCCGCCGCGATCGACGGGCTGAGCGACGACCAGACCACCCTCGCGCTTAACATCGCGAAGCCGTGGTATCTCGGGTTCACCGGCTCCCCCTCCGCGCGCATCCTGAAAGACGATGCCGAATTCGCGACCTTCCTCGAGGCGCAGGCGCTGACGAAGGTGAGCGACATCGTACCCTTGCAGACTTACCCCTCCGGCGGTGCCGGCTGGTGGGAAGCGGTGCCCGAAGATGTCGATGCCTCGGACCTTCCCGAGGGGGCCACGAGCTGGGAGTACCAGCCCAAATCCAGCTACGAGCTGCAAGATCCCGATCCGGCATGGCTGGCCTATGCCAAGGGCGAGGCCGACAGCGTCGACGCCGCCCGCAAAGCGCAAGGCGCGGGCAGCGGAGGCGGCTCCGGAGGTGCCAGTGGCTCGCCGAACCCCGCATCCAATTCCGACTCCCAGCAGGAGGCACAGTAATGGCTGATTTCGATGCAGACGTGATTGTGGTCGGGTCGGGCTCGCTCGGCGGTTTGGCCGCGCAGCAGATCGCACAGGCGGGCCATTCGGTGATCGTGCTGGAGGCAGGTCCCGACATTCCCGACTGGAAAGTCACCGAGAACTGGCGCAATTCGCCGCGCAAGAACAACTTCAACGACCCCTTTGGCGATGTGCCCTATGCGCCCAACAGCTTCACGCCGGGCTATGTCGATCCGCACCTGACGGGGGGGCTCGAGGTGTTTCCCGGCACGCTGCGGGTGCTAGGCGGTACGTCGCGGCACTGGACGGCGGCGACGTGGCGGCTGCTACCCGAAGACATGGCGATGCACTCGACCTATGGCATCGCCGAGGACTGGCCGATCAGCTACGACGATCTGGAGCCCTTCTACACGCAGGCCGAATACGAGATCGGCGTGAACGGGCAGAAAGGGTTCGACGAGAGCGGTCTGGGCAAGGGCGAGACCTACCCGCCGCGCTCGAAACCCTATCCGCTGCCGCCCGAGGCGAAACCCTACGCGACCCAGAGGTTGCAGCAGCAGGTGGCGTCGATGGGCTTTCGCGTCGATATCGCGCCCTCGTCACGGCTGTCGCAGCCCTACGACAACCGGCCCGCCTGTATCGGCAACAATATCTGCAACTGGAATTGCCCGATCGGTGCGAAACATTCGGGCTATCACGTGGTGCAGAAGATCCGCGATCTGGGCGTCGAAATTCGCACGCAGGCCATCGTCGACAAGATCGAGACCGGCGACAAGGGCAAGATCACGGCGCTCTCCTATATCAACCCCGAAGGCGACCGCACGCGGCTGACCGCAAAGATGTTCGTGATCGCGGCGCATGGCTATGAGACGCCGAAGCTCTTGTTGATGAACGATCTCGCGAACAGCTCCGACATGGTCGGGCGGCGGCTGATGATCCACCCGACGATCGACATGACATGGCTCTCGCCCGAGCCCTATTGGACCGGGCGCGGCCAGAATATTCACGGTGCGATCATGCAGCGCCGCGCGCTTCCCGATCGCGACAAAGTGCCGTCGACGCGCTACGACCTGCTCAATGCGCCACCCGAGGAAGGCATCGCGCAGGGGCTGTTGAAGGACGGTACGCTTGGCCCAGAGCTCGACGCGAAGATCCGCGACCACTCGGCCCGCGTTTTCACCGCCGAGGCTCTGACCGAAGACCTTCCCGATCCCGCGAACCGGATCGAGGTGAACCCCTCTTGGAAAGACGCCGTTGGGCTGCCGGGCATCAAACTGACCTACAAGCTCTCGGATTACACCAAGGCGAACCTGCCGCGGCTGATGGAGGATTACGCGCGCTTTCTGCAGGCGACTGGTGGCACCCGCGTCTCCGCGCCCGAGAAGTTTATTTGCCAGCAGCACGTGATGGGCACGACAGTCATGGGCAGCAAGGCCGAAGAGGCGGTCTGCGACGCCGATCTGCGCTGTTTCGACCACGAGAACCTGTTTCTGGTGACGACCGGCGTGATGCCCACGGCGGGCGGGGTGAACCCGACGCTGACCGGCATGGCGCTTGCGATCCGCGCGGGCCAGACCATCGCGAAGGAGCTTTGAGATGCGTGTTCTGATCCTGGCCACCGCCGCCTTCGCCGCGATCTCTCCGCTGGCAGCCAACGCGCAATCCAGCTCCGATGCTTCGGGAGGCGACCTCGTGAAGCGCGGTAAATACCTCGCCATTGCGGGGGACTGCTCCTCCTGTCACGCGGAGAATTTCTCGGGCGGCAAGAAGATCGAAAGCCCGATCGGCGCGATCTATGCGCCCAACATCACGCCCGACGAGAAGACCGGGATCGGCGACATGACCGAGGCGGAATTCGAAGGCGCCCTGCGGCGCGGCAAGTCCGACACGTGGCTTTATCCGGCGATGCCTTACACCCATTACACCGGCCTGACCGATGCCGATGTGAAAGCGCTCTGGGCCTATTTCAAACAGGTCGAACCCGTCGAGAACGAGGTACCTGAGACCGATCTCGGCTTTCCTTTCGTGCGTCCGGCGATGATGGGCTGGAACACGCTGTTCCTCGACAAGGGCCATCCGCCCGGCGCGGTGGATGTCTCGGGCGATCAACTTCAGCGCGGGCGCTATCTTGTGGAGACGCTGGAGCATTGCTCCTCCTGCCACAGCCCGCGCGGGACGCTGATGCAGGAGGACACCAGCAAACACCTCGCCGGGGGGACGCTGAACGGTTGGTATGCGCCCAACCTCACGCCGTCGGACAAGGGCGGTCTGGGCGACTGGAGCGAGGCCGATATCGTGGCCTATCTCAGCAAGGGCCGAAATGCGCACGCCGTCGCGGGCGGCGAGATGGGGCTCGTGGTCTCGCGCTCAACCTCGAAGCTGTCGAGCGACGACCTCACGGCGATTGCGAAATACCTGAAGGCGGTGAAGCCGGTCGACACGCAACCCGAGGCCAGCGGACCCGACGGTCAGGCGACGCTCGATCTGGCCGCATTGGAGGTGCCCAACGGCGATTGGCAATCCGTGGTCGGCCACGACACGACAGACGGGGCGACGCTCTATCAGGGCGCCTGTGCGACCTGCCACGGCATGAACGGGCAGGGCACCGCCGCGCCAGCGTTGTCCAAGATCTCTGACGTGCGCGCTGCGAATGCAGCGAATGTCGTGCAGGTGATCGCGCATGGGATCAACATGCCCAATGACGCGCGCCACGTCGCCATGCCTGGATTTCAGCGCACGATGAGCGACGCGCAGATCGCCTCGGTCGCGAGCTATGTGCGCACGAATTTCGGAGGTGTCGACGGCGAGGTGACCCAAGGCAGCGTCGCCAATATCCTGAGCGGCAAGCAGCAGGTCAGCTGGATCATCGCGAACGCCGCACAGTTGGCTTGGGCGGCGATCGCCTTGGCGGTGCTTCTGGTACTGGCGCTGATCGGTTGGGCTGTGATGCGGACGCGGCGCAGGGCCTGACGCCGCACCTCACGCGGCAGGCAGATCGACCCGCGTATGATGCCCGTCCGCGCGCATCTCGAAGCTGAGCGTGCCGCCCAGACGGGTCAGCGCGTCGTGCGCGATCGAAAGGCCGAGGCCAGAGCCATTCGCATCCGCGCCCTTGCCCTTGACGAATTTCTGCCCCGCCTGCTGCGCGATCTCGGGCGGCAGGCCCGGTCCGTGGTCGTGAATGTCGACGAGGAGCGTATTGCCGGAGGTGGTCACGCTGACCTTGATCGCCGCCCCGTCTGGGCTCGCCTGAACGGCGTTCTCGATCAGGTTGCGCAGGGCGAGCGATAGAAGCAGCGGGTCGCCTTCTACCGTCGGCGCGTCCGGCGCGCTGTCGAGTTCCAGCGTCACGCCGCGCCGCGTGGCCAGCCCCGCCAGATCGCCAAGCACCTGCCGCAGAAGCCCGTTCAGCTCCACCGAAGTGGCGCGCGCCTCGCGACTGTCCACCTGCGCCAGATCGAGAAGTTGGCGCACCATCCGATCGGTCCGGTCCACCGAGGTCGAGATCGCGGCGAGGGCGTGTTCGCGCGTGTCGGTATCGGGCGCGTGGCGCGCGATGTGCGCTTGCGTCTTCAGCCCGGCGAGCGGCGTTTTCATTTCATGCGCGGCATAGGCGATGAATTCCCGCTCGCGCCCGCGCGCCGCAGCCAGACGCGCCAGAAGATCGTCGAGCGCGCCTGCGAGCGGGCGGATTTCACGGGGCTGTCGTGCGGTGCCGGGCAGGGCGCGTAGATCCTCGCTCGGCCGCGCGTCCAGATCGCGGGCGAACCGGTCGAGCGGCGCCAGACCGCGCGAGATCGCAAACCAGATCAGCCCCCACATCACCGGCAGGATCACCAGCGCGGGCCAGAGGAACCCCTCTATCACATCGCGTACCAGCCGGTTGCGCATCGCGAGACTGTCGCCCACCGTGACCTGCCCGCCCAGATCGGGATCGATGATCGTGTAGACCCGCAGGTCCTTGCCGTCGCGTGTCACATCGCGGAAGCCGGTCGCATCGGCGGGCACCAGCTGCGCGCTCGGCGCCCCGTTCGAGCGTCCGACGAGCCCTTGGGTGAAAGACCAGATCTGGCAGAATTGTTGATGTTCGTAACTCTCGTCATGCGACAGCGTGATCTGTGCGGGACCGTCCCGGTTCAGCGCAATCTGGTTTTTCGAGACCAGCGACGAGACCATCCGCGCCGCCTCCACCAGCCGCGCGTCGAGCACCCGCGTCACCTCGGCGCGGGTGGAGTGCTCGATCCAGAACACGGCGGACAGCCAGACGGCCAGCGTCGCGCCGGTGAGGATCAGGAAGAGGCGGAGGCGGAGCGAGATGGCGAGGTCTCCTCTGGGCGCAGCCGGTAGCCGATGCCGCGCAGCGTTTCGATGAAGTCGCGCCCGAGCTTGGCGCGCAGATGGTGGATATGGACTTCGACGGCGTTGCTCTCGACCTCCTCGTCCCAGCCGTAGAGCCGGTCTTCGAGGTCCGATTTCGCGAGCACCCGTCCGGGGCGTTCGGCCAGCGCCTGCAACACCGCGAATTCCCGGCGCGAGAGTTTCAGCGGCTGGCCGTTGAAGGCGGCGCTGCGGGTGCCGGGGTCGAGCTCGAGCCCGGCATGGGAAATCTGCGCGACCGCCCGCCCATCCGAGCGACGCGAAAGGGCCCGCAGCCGGGCGGCCAGCTCGTCCAGATCGAAGGGCTTGCCGAGGTAGTCATCCGCGCCCGCATCCAGACCCGCCACCCGGTCCTCGACCTGATCGCGCGCGGTCAGCAGCAGGACCGGCAGCCCGGCGCGGCCCGCTCGCAATTCGCGCAGCAGCTCGAGCCCGGAGCCATCGGGCAACATCAGGTCCAGCACGAGCGCGCGATACTCCGCCCCGGCCAGCGCCGCGCGGGCATCTTCGAGGCAGGACACGACATCGGCGGTGAACCCGGCCATGCCGAGCCCGACCCGCAGGCCGTCCGCCAATATGCTGTCATCTTCGACGACGAGTATGCGCATCTTTTCTCCTTCGCGGCGGATACACCGCACGAATCTTAAGACTGACTTAAGCTTCGCCCGCGATCCGGCCAACATGAACGCAAAGGCTCTTTCCCGTCTATCGCTGCGCGCCCTCTGGGGCGTGTTTCTGGTCTCATTGCTACTGCCCGGCCTCGCTGCAGCGCAAAGCTTCGATCTTTTGAAGCCCAAGGGAGGCAGCGGTCCGCTCTCGCCGGAAGAGGCGTTTCAGGTCGAGACCGAGTGGCAGGATGACGGGACGCTCGCGGTCTCCTTCGATATCGCGCCGGGCTATTACCTCTATCGCGACCACCTGACGGTTAGCGCCGAGGACGGCGACGCGCCAGTGATCGAGACGCAGCCGGGCGAGATGAAGGACGATCCGAATTTCGGCACGGTCGAGGTCTGGCACGATCATACCGAGGCCGTGGTGAGCGACATCACCGGCCCGTTCACGCTGCACTGGCAGGGCTGCGAGGAAAAGGGTCTCTGCTACCCGCCGCAAAGCCGCGAGATCGTGCCGCCGGGCGGGGCTGCGACTGCCTCGGCATCCGGCGCGGCGCAATCGAACCAAGCCGCCGGAGTGCCGGATTATGCACAGAGCGACGCGCCATCCGCGCCTGCTGCGCGTCCCGAGGCCGATAAGCCCACGCCTCCCGCATCCGCCTCCGAAAAAAGCGGAAACAGCCTGAGCCTCTCCTCCGATGACGGCCTCGTCGCGGGGATCGCGGCGAAGGGCGGCTGGGCTCTGGTGGTGGCCTCGTTCTTCGGCTTCGGTCTGCTTCTGGCCTTCACGCCTTGCGTGCTGCCGATGGTGCCGATCGTGGCCGGGATGCTCGGCGCGCAAGGCAAAGACCTGACGCCCGCGCGCGGGCTGGCGCTGACCGGGACCTATGTGCTGGCGATGGCCGTGGCCTTCGGGCTTCTGGGCATCGTGGCGGCGTGGTCCGGGCAGAACCTGCAATTCCTGATGCAGGCCCCTGCGACGGTGATCGCGCTGGCCGTGCTGTTCGCCGTCCTCGCGCTGTCCTCCTTCGGCCTGTTCGAACTGCGCCTGCCGCAGGCGCTGACCAACAAGGTCAGCTCCGTGCAGGGGCGGCGGGGTACGTTGGCGGGGGCGGCGATCCTCGGCTTCACCTCGACGCTGATCGTCGGACCTTGCGTGACGGCCCCGCTGGCCGGGGCCTTCCTCTATATCGCGCAGACGGGTGACGCGGGGCTCGGAGCCTCGGCGCTGTTCGCGCTGGGGCTGGGGCAGGGCGTGTTGCTGATGGCCGTGGGGCTGTTCGGCTCGGCGATCCTGCCGCGCATGGGCGAATGGATGGTCGGCGTGAACCGCGCCTTCGGCTTCGTCTTCCTAGGCGTGGCGATCTGGCTCTTGAGCCGCGTCGTCGCGGGGCCTGCGATCCTCGCGCTTTGGGCGCTGCTGCTGATCGCGGCAGGCGTGGCCCTGGGCGGTCGCGACCGGTTCGGACCGGAAAGCTCGGGCCTGCGCCGCGTGGGCGGCGCGCTGGGTGTCGCGGCGCTGCTGGCCGGTGCCATCGAGGGTGTCGGCGCGGCGAGTGGGGCTGCTGATCCGCTGCGCCCCCTCGCGCCCTTCACCGCAGGCCAGACAGTCATGGCGGCCTCCTCGGACGTGCTGACCGAAGACGACTTCACCCATGTCGAGACGCCCGAGGCGCTCGACGCTGCGCTGGCCGCCGCGAAGGGCGCGCCGGTGATGCTGATCACCACTGCCGAATGGTGCACCGAATGCGTCACCATCGCGCGCGAAGTGATCCCCGACCCGCAGGTGCAGGCCGCGCTGCGCCGCGTCACGCCCATCGCGGTCGATGTGACCAAGACCGGCGCGCCGCAGCAGGCGCTTCTCAAGCAGTTGGGCGTGATCGGCCCGCCGACGCTGATCTTCCTCAGCCCCGACCATTCGGAGGCGCAGGGCACCCGGCTGATCGGGGATGTGACCGCGCCGAAACTCACGACCTCGCTTTCGGAGATCGCTCAATGACCCTCACCCGCTTCGCCCCTCTCGCGCTGATCGCCCTCGCAGCCTGCGCGCCCGAGCCACCTGCCTCGAACCCGCCGCCCGCGCCGCAGGCGCCGCAGCTCAGCGCGCGGGTGAAGGCGATTTACAGCCAGATGGAAGATGACGGCCGCACGATCCCGGCGGTGGACCCGAAACTGCTGAGCGAGGAGAAAGCTCGCCAGGAGGTCGATTACTGGACCGACGAGCCGCCCGGCACCATCATCGTCGATCCCTGGGCGCGCAAGCTCTACCTCGTGCAGAAGAACAACCGCGCGCTGCGCTACACGGTCGCCGTGGGCGAGGACGGGCGCGGTTTTTCCGGCGAGGGGCATATCCCCTATCAGCGCGACTGGCCGAGCTGGACGCCGACCAAGAGCATGATCAAGGAAGACCCCGAGCTTTACGGCCCGGTGAAGGACGGGCTGGCCGGTGGCCTCGACAATCCGCTCGGCGCGCGGGCGCTTTACCTGCATCGCGGGAACAAAGACACGCTTTATCGCATTCACGGAACGATGGATGACAGTTCAATCGGCAAGGCGACCTCGGCGGGCTGCATCCGGCTGTTCAATCAGGACATCATCGACCTCGCCGACCGCGTCCGCTCCGGCACGCATGTCGTCGTGCTGACCCGTGCCGAGAGCGGCAAGGGCACGGTGCCGCCGGGCCAGCCGCTGCCGCCCGTTCCCTACTCCCCCGAAGATTTCCCCCAAACCACAGGAGACGACACATGATCGATCGCCGGAATTTTCTGACCCTCGCAGGCGTTGCCGCGGGCTCCACGCTGATCCTGCCGACGGCGAGCCTCGCGCAGGCCGACATTTCGCCCGAAGCCGTGTTCCACGACCCCAAAGCGCCCGCGCTCGGTAACCCGGATGGGGACATCACGCTGGTCGAGTATTTCGACTACCAGTGTCCCTACTGCAAATCGAACCATCCGGTGGTCGAGAAGGTGACGAAGGAAGACGGCAATTTGCGCGTCGTGATGAAGGATTGGCCGATCTTCGGCGCGCCTTCGGTCTACGCCTCGCAGCTTGTGCTGGGCGCGCAGAGCATGGGCAAATACGAAGCGGGCCTCGAGGCGCTGATGGCGACGCAAGGAAAGCTGTCGAACGACCTGATCGAGAAGACGCTCTCCGAAGCCGGTGTCGATCCGGACAAAGCGATGGCGGGCTACAAGGCCAACCGCAAGGAGATCGACGCGCTGCTGTCGCGCAATGATGCGCAGGCGGTGGCGATCGGGCTGCGCGGGACGCCCGCCTATATCGTCGGCCGCGACGTCTATCCCGGCGCGGTCGATGCCGACACGCTGCGCAAGGCGATCAGCGACGCGCGCAACGCCTGAGCCGCGCGACTTCGCCGGACACACAAAAGGCCCCGGGGGTGAAGCGAACCCCGGGGCCTTTCTCATCGCGGGCCTCCCCCAGACGGGGAAGACGCCTGCGATCAGCTGTTGTCGCCGTCTTTCCAGATGCGCAGCGTGCTGACCTTCGCGCCACCGTTCAGGCCCGAGCTGTCGAAGACATAGACGCGCGGCTTGCCGGTCTCGACATTCGCGGTCGCATTGGCGTTGACGACGGTGATGCCCGCGCCCGCGCCGACATGCCATTCGCCGCCGTTTTCGACTTCGCTGACCGATTTCTTGGTCGGGAAGACGTAGATTTGGCTCGCCTGCTTGGCGCCGAGCTGGAGGCCGACCGAGGCCTTGCCGATGTCGTAATAGCCCTGAACCTTGCCGTTCTCGATCAGCGCGCCGGAGCCGCCCGAACCGCCAATGCCGAGGTCGACCGTGGTCACTTCGGGGAAGACCAGAACGGCCGCGGAATTGGTCGCGACCTGCTGGCAGGTCTCCTGGAGGCTGGCGCATTGCTGAAGCGCAGCGGCCACGTGCTTGTCGAGATCCGGACGCGGCTTGACGCCTTGCGCGTGGTCCATCGCATTGGCGGGCGAGCCTGCGAGCGCCATCGTGCCCATCAGGGTTGCGGCGATACCAGCGGTGAGGGTGCGGGTCTTGGATTTCATGAGATGCCTCCTTTTGAAATTACGAGAATGAAACGGCCCCGCACGCTTAACGTTCCTTTTCGGATCAATCACATAGGGCAAAAAATCGTGTCGGAACCGAAGGCGCGATCCGTGAATTCGCGCGCCCGGAGGGAAGAGGCGAGGCCGCCCGGTTTTCGTTCCGCTCAGAGGCTGTCGAGCACCGCGCCCATGATCGCCGCAGTGTCGCGCCAATCCGGCAGGGCGGTCCCCGCCACCGCCGAGGCCGCGCCCATTCGCTCGCGCAGATCCGCGTCGCTAAGCAGCTGTCGCAGCGCCTCGGCGAAGTCGAGATGCGCATCCACCGGCACGAGAATCCCGGCATCGGGCGACACCGTGTCGGGCACCGCGCCCGTGCGGCAGGTCACGATAGGCAGCCCGTGCAGCATCGCCTCGCCGAAGACGATCCCGTAGCCCTCATAGCGCGTCGCCAGCGCGAAGATCGAGGCCGCGCGATAGGCGGTGTCCAGAGCGTCGCGCTCCATCCGTCCGGCAAGCTGCACGCGTTCCGCTAGCCCGAGCTGATCGATCCTTGCCGCGAGCGCATCGGCGACCTCCGGGTCCTGCGCGCTGCCCACGATCTGCGCGCGCCAGTCCAGATCGGCGATCTCGGCCAAGGCGTCGATCAGCACGTCATGCCCCTTGCGCGGCGCCAATAGCCCGACCGCGAGGATCAGCGGCGGAGTGGGTTTCGCGCTCTCCATCGCCGGCGGACGGTCGAAGCCCGGCAGCGCGATCGAAATCCGCTCCGGCGCGACGCCGAATTCCTTTTGCAGAATGGCGCTGGTATGCGGGCTCGGCACGACGACGTGGGCAGCGCGGCGCAGGTTCTCTGCCTCACGTGTCAGCAAGTGCTGCGCGCGGTCCTCGGTCAGCCCGGTCTCGAGCCCAAGCGGATGGTGCAGCATCGCCACCACGGGCGCGGACATCGCGTCGAGCACCTCCGGGTCGATCGAGCCAAAGACCAACCCGTCGAGGATCACCGGCACCTCCGCGGGAATGGCGGTCAGTTGACGGCGCGCGGTCTTGGTCTCCTCGGGCGTTGCATCGGGGAAGCCGGGCGGCAGTTCCAGATGCTCCACGCGGCGACCCTCGGCCCGCAGCGCCTCGAGCAGCTTGCGCTCGTAGATGAACCCGCCGGTCAGTTGCGTGATATCCCCCGGAATGGCGAAAACGGCTGGCGTCATGTCATGTCTCTCCCGATCTTATCTGGCGCGTTGCTCGGCCCCGTAGCGGCGCAGCACGGCGCGCTCGACCCGCTCAATTCCGAGATAGGCCGCAACCGCCACGAGGGCGAGGAGAACGACCGAACTCCAGAGCATTCCGTAATCCGAGGTCGCGGCGGTCAGCGCCCGCGCGTGGATCGACGCTGGATGATCTGAAAGCCGAGGTCGACGACCTTTTCCTGCGCCGCACTCCCCGACAGCGCATCGAGGATCAATTGCACCGCGCCTTCGCCCATTTCGCGGCGGAACGTGCGCACCGAGGAAATCGAGGGCTCCGCGGCAGCCATCATCTCCATGTCGTTGAACCCGCAGATGCCCAGATCGTCGGGAATGCGCAGGTTGCGGCGCTGCGCTTCGAACATCGCACCAAGGGCGAGGTCGTCATTGATGCAGAAGATCGCGTCGGTCTCGGGGGCGAGATCCATCAGCTGCGCGAGCAGATGGCTGCCCAGCGTCACAGAGGAGGGGCGGGTGGTCGTCTGGATGCGCTTGCCTTCCTCGATGCCATGCGCACGCAGCTCGTCGCGGAACCCGTGCAGGCGGCGCTGCGTGCGCGGATCCATTCGCGCACCCAAGAAACCGGGGCGGCGATAGCCCTGTGCGATCAGATGGGCGGTGGCGGCGCGGGCGGCATCGTAATGCGAGAACCCGATCATCCGGTCATAGGGGTTGCTGCCGGTCTCCATGATCTGCACCACCGGACAGCCCGCCTCGCGCAACAGCGCCTGCGCGGCCTCGGTCTGATCGATCCCGGCCACGATCAGCCCGGCGGGGCGCTGGCGCAGGAAGACGCGGATCAGGTTCTCTTCCGACAGCGGCGCGTAGCGCGAATAGCCGAGCTGCACCGAATGATGCGTGCCCTCGACCGCGGAATAGATCCCATCCATCACATCGGCGAAGACGTTGTTCGACACCGAGGGCAGGATCACCCCGATAATGTCCGACCGTGTCGACGCGAGGGCGCGGGCCGCAGGGTCCGGCAGGTACCCGAGCGATTCGATTGCGGCGGCGATTTTGTCCCGCACCGCCGGCGAGACGACCTCGGGATTGCGCAGGGTGCGCGAAACAGTGGCAACGCTTACACCGACATGATCGGCGACGTCGCGCATCGTAACTGATTTATTTACATTGTTTTTATTCATTGCCCCTCCCCGTGGTCGCACCCCTTTTTTAAAAGGGCGATTGACGAATGTAACCGCTTACATTACGCCTCTGTGTCCAAGAAACACCTGCGAACCCGGTAAGGCAAGATGGTAAACAGCAGCAATGCGAACGCGACACCGGTCCTTGTGATGGGCGTTTGCGGCACCGGCAAGACGACGGTGGCGCAGCGCGTGGCGCAAGCGGTGGACGGCGTGTTCCTTGATGCTGATGATTTTCACCCGCCCGAGAATGTCGCGCATATGGCTGCTGGTCTGCCGCTCAACGACGAGATGCGCTGGGACTGGCTCGACCTCGTGGCGAAGGGCGTGATCGAGGCGGGGCGCGACGGCAGGACGGTCGTTTTCGCCTGTTCGGCGCTCAAGCACTCGTACCGGGATCGCCTGCGCCAGAGCCTCGGCGTGATGCATCTCGCGCATCTCACCGGGCCGCGCGACCTGATCGCCGAGCGGATGGCCGCGCGCGAAAACCACTACATGCCGATCGCGCTGCTCGACAGTCAGCTGGCCGATCTGGAAATGCCGGGGCCCGACGAGGCCCCGCTGAGCTGCGATATCCGCGAAGCGCCAGAGGCGCTTTGTGCGCAGATATTGAACGCCTGGGGCCTCACGGCTCCTCAAGTTTGATTTCGTCTTTTAAGGGAGGACACCATGACGAAACCGATCCGTAAAATCGCCCTCGCGAGCGTCGCCGTCGTGGCGCTGGCCAGCGCTGCGAATGCCGAAACCCACAAGTACAAGTTCCAAAGCTCGGACCCGGCGGGTAACCCGAACTTCGAACTGCAGCAGAACTGGGCGAAGGACCTCGCAGAGCGCACCGACGACCAGATCCAGATCGAGATGATGCCCGTGGGCTCCGTCGTCGAGCATAACGAGACGCTCGACGCGACCGGCGCCGGCATCATCGACGGCATCGTGACCGACATCTCCTATTTCGCGGGGAAAGATCCGGCCTTCTCGCTGCTGGGTAACCCGGTCGGCGCATGGTCGAGCACTGATCAGCTGCTGGACTTCATGAACAATGGCGGTGGACAGCAACTCGCGAACGACCTGTTCCAGCCCTATGGCCTGCACTACGTCGGCTCGACCACGACGGGCCTCGAGTCGCTCGTCTCGAAAGTGCCGCTCGACGGCGTGGCGGACCTGAAGGGTCTGAAGATGCGTGCGCCGGAAGGTCTCGTGCAGGACGTCTTCGCGGCGGCTGGCGCGGCTCCGGTGAACCTGCCGGGTTCGGAAGTCTACACTGCGCTCGACAAGGGCGTGATCGACGCGGCCGACTACACCGTGTTCTCGACCAACCAGGCGCAGGGCCTCAACGACATCGCGCCGAACCCGGTCTATCCGGGCTTCCACTCGATGCCGCTCGTGGGCGTTGCGATGAACAAGAAGGAATGGGACTCGCTCTCGCCCGAGCTGCAGAAAGCCTTCGAAGAGTCGGTGAAGCAATTCGCGGACAAGGAAGTCAGCGACCTCGCAGCGGCCGACAAGAAGGCCGTGGCCAAGGCTGAAGAAGGCGGCAAGATCCACGTCCACGACTGGTCGGCCGAAGAGCGCGCCAAGTTCCGCCGCATCGCGATCACCCAGTGGGAAAAGGTTGCCAAGAAGTCGGACAAGGCGCAGCACGTCTATGACGTCCTGACCGACTACCTGAAGAAGAACAACCTTCTCTGATCTGATATCCTATCGGTGCGGGGCTGCGATCGCGGCCCCGCATCTTTTCCAGTTTCCTGACAGCAGCGGTTTTTGCAATGTCACAACCCGATAAGACCGGGGTGGATCACCCCGCACATGATCCGCACACGCCGGAACCGGTGCAGACCGAGGACGAGGCGGCGACCATCCCCGAAGCAGGCATCCTCGGCCGCGCGATCAACGCGGTGGGCATCGTCTTCGCGCTCGGCATCATCGCCTCCGCGCTGATCCTCCTCAACGAGGTCGTGCTGCGCTACGGCTTCGACAGCCCGACGATCTGGGCGCATGAGACGACGATCTTCCTCTGCGCGATGGCCTTCGTCTATGGCGGGCTCTACTGCGTCGTGCGCAACAGCCATATCCGCGTCGTGCTGATCTACGACATGGTCACCGGCCGGGCGAAGCGCATCCTCGACGCGATCATCTCGTTGATCTGCCTGTTCGCGGCCGGCTTCTTCGCCTGGGCCGCCTACGGCATGGTGATGAAGGCGACGTTCCGCCCCGGTGGCGATGTCCATTTCGAGACCTCGGGCAGCGCCTGGGATCCGCCATTCCCGGCCTATCTCAAGATCTTCCTTCTCGTGGTGCTCTGCCTCATGGTTGTGCAATTCATCATCATGGCGGTGAACTACCTGCGCGGCGCCTTCGCATCGGAGGCGGGTAAATGATCGAACATCTTCTGAGTTTCGACCTCTCCGCGCTGGGCATCGGCTACGGCACGGTTCTTCTTTTCGCGCTGCTGATCGGTCTGCTGCTGACCGGCATGCCGCTGGCTTTCGTGACGCTGCTGGTCGCGCTGATCTTCGCGCTTGGCTGGTTCGGGCCGATGGCGGTGCCGCTGATCACCAGCCGCGTCTATTCCTTCGTCTCGAGTTTCGTCTTCGTCTCGGTGCCGATGTTCGTGATGATGGCGGCGCTTCTGGACAGATCCGGCATCGCGCGCGATCTGTTCGAGGCGATGAAGCTCGTCGGCGGCCGGATGCGCGGCGCAGTCGCGGTGCAGACGATCTTCGTCTCGGTCATCCTCGCGGCAATGTCGGGCATCATCGGCGGCGAGATCGTGTTGCTGGGCCTTCTGGCCCTGCCGCAGATGATCCGTCAGGGCTACGACCGCAAGCTCGCCATCGGCGTGATCTGCGCGGGCGGCTCGCTGGGCACGATGGTGCCGCCGTCGATCGTTCTGATCATCTACGGCCTGACCGCAAACGTCTCCATCGGTGACCTCTTCACCTCGGCCTTCATCCCGGGCTTCATGCTCGCGGCCTTCTACGTGATCTTCGTGATCATCCGCGTGAAGCTGAACCCCGATCTGGCCCCCATGCCGGAGCCCGACGACCGTCCGTGGTCCGAGAAGATCAAGCTCCTCAAAGGCCTGATCCTGCCGGTTCTGGTGATCGGTTTCGTGCTGGGCTCCATCTATGGCGGGATCGCCTCGGTCACCGAGGCCTCGGCGCTTGGTGTGGCGGGCGTTATGCTCTCGACCATCATCCGGGGCGAGCTGACGCTCTCGATGCTGAAAGGCGCCGCGCTGCAGACGCTCGCGACCTGCGGGATGATCGTCTGGATCGGTATCGGCGCCTCGGCTCTGGTCGGCGTGTTCAACCTGATGGGCGGGATCGACTTTGTCTCGTCGCTGCTGAAAGGCGTCTCGGACACCCCGATCATCGTGATCCTGACGATGATGGCGATCCTGTTCTTCCTCGGCATGTTCCTCGATTGGGTGGGGATCGCGCTTCTGACGATGCCGATCTTCGTGCCGATCGTGAAAGACCTCGGCTACGATCCGGTCTGGTTCGGCGTGGTCTTCGCAATGAACATGCAGGTGAGCTTCCTGTCGCCGCCCTTCGGGCCAGCCGCGTTCTACCTGAAATCGGTCGCACCGAAGGACATCTCTCTGGGCGAGATCTTCCGCTCGCTGCTGCCCTTCATCGCGATCCAGATCTTCGCGGTGGGGCTGCTGGTGGCCTTCCCGGCGATCACCGGGCACTGAAGCGAAACGGATCGAAACGAAAAGAGGCGGGCTTTCGGGCCCGCCTCTTTGTATGTCTGAGTGTCGCGCCGTGCCTCAGGCCGCGGCGGGTTGCTCGCGAAATTCGCTCAGGACCTCGGCGGCGATCTTGAAGGACTTCTGACGCGCATCCGCGTCGTGGATCATCCCGGTCACCATCAGCTCGTCGGGCTCGTATTGCGCGATCAGGCGCGCCAGATCATCGCGCACCTTGTCCTTGGAGCCGGTGGCCGAGCAGGACAGCGCGCGCTGCACCTGAACCATCATCTGCGGCGGCACTTCCGAGAGATCGTCGGTCGGGCGCGGCAGCTTGCCCGGCATCCCCGAGCGCAGCCGCGCGAAGGCCAGCACCTGAGACGAACGCAGATACTGCGCCTCCTCATCGGTGTCGGCGGCAAACACCCCGGCGGCCATCATCGCATAGGGTTTGTCGAGATAGGCCGACGGGCGGAAGCTCCGGCGATAGATGTCGAGCGCGTCGCCCAGCATGTCGGGCGCGAAATGCGACGCGAAGGCGTAGGGCAGGCCGAGATAGGCGGCAAGCTGCGCGCCGTAGAGGCTCGAGCCAAGGATCCAGATCGGCACATGCGTGCCCGCGCCCGGAATGGCGCGCACCCGGAAAGTCTCTGCCTCGTCGCTGAAATAGGCGAGCAGCTCCTGTACGTCCGCGGGGAAGGTGTCCTCGGGCGACATGTTGCGGCGCAGGGCGCGGGCAGTGCCGCCATCGGTGCCGGGCGCGCGGCCGAGACCGAGGTCGATCCGGTCGGGATAGAGCGTGGCGAGCGTGCCGAACTGCTCGGCGATCACCAGCGGCGCGTGGTTGGGCAGCATGATGCCGCCCGCGCCGACGCGCATCGTCTTGGTCACCGAGGCGACATGGCCGATCAGCACCGAGGTCGCGGCGCTCGCGATGCCGGGCATGTTGTGATGCTCGGCCAGCCAGAAGCGGTGATAGCCTGCGTCTTCGGCCATCCGGGCCAGATCGGCCGTTCCCGCGAGCGCATCGGCTGCGGTCTTGCCTTCGGGCACGGGCGACAGATCGAGAAGTGAGAATTGCTGCATGGGGAACCTCCGTCGGGGCAGAGCTAGCGCGCCGCGCAGAGCTGTCCAACGCCGCGCGGCAGTTGATCCCTGACTTATGACCCCGCGTTCCGCTTTGCGAGGGGGCGGCGGGTCTGCATAGTGCGCAGAACCAAGCGAGGAGGATGGACATGGCCGACCCGGTGCAGATTTCGGTAAGCGCGCAAGGCGTGGCGGAGGTGACCCTCAACCGCCCCGAAAAGAAGAACGCCTGGACCCTGGAGATGTTCGATGCGCTGGCCGAGGCGGCGCAGAGCCTGTCGCAGCAAAAGGGTCTGCGCGCGGTGATCCTGAGCGGCGCAGGCGGCTGTTTCTCGGCCGGGCTCGACCTGACCGTGATGCAAAGCTTCGCGGCCGATCTGGCGGGGGTGAAGACGCAGATGGCCGGACGCGATGCGCAGGGCGCGAACCGCTTTCAGCGCCCGGTGACACGATGGGCCGAGCTGCCCGTGCCGGTGATCGCCGCGATCGAGGGCGTGGCCTTCGGGGCGGGGATGCAGCTGGCTCTGGGCGCGGATTTCCGGATCGCGGCACCCGATGCGCGGCTGTCGATCATGGAGGCGAAATGGGGGCTGATCCCCGATATGGGCATCTCGCAGAGCCTGCCGAAACTGACCCGCGCGGATGTCGCGAAAGAGCTGATGATGACCGGCCGGGTGCTGGAGGCCGAGGAGGCGCAGGCGCTGGGGCTGATCACGCGCGTGGCCGAGAATCCTCTGCAGGCGGCGCGCGACATGGCCGCCGAATTCGCCCTGCGCTCCCCCGAGGCGCTGGCGGCGAGCAAGGCGCTGGTGGAGCAGGCATGGACGATGCCGCCCGGCGATGGGCTGGCACTGGAGGCCGAGTTGCAGGCGGAGATCATCGGTGGTCCCGCGCAGATGGAAATGGTGATGGCGAACCTGCAAAAGCGCGCGCCGAATTTCTCTCAAGGATAGAATGTCAGCGAAATGTCTATAAGGTGAGGGCGTAAACGCACGAAAGGAGAGCGCCGCTCATGCCTGCAGGAGAACGCCGCATCGTCTCATCCCGCCATCTGGCCGAAGGGCCGGGCTGGGAAGCCTCGGAATTCGAATACGGGATGATCATCGCCTACAACTCCTTCGCGCGATGGATGCAGCGCTGCATGGCGGCTTCGGGGATGGAGCTTTCGCCGCTCGAAATCCTCGTGCTGCACAACACCAATCACCGCGACCGAGAAAAGCGGCTCAACGACATCACGTTCCTGCTCAATATCGAGGACACGCATACGGTCAATTACGCGCTGCGCAAGCTGTTGAAGCTGGGTCTTCTGGATTCCGAGAAGCGCGGCAAGGAAGTGTTCTACCGCACCTCGGAAAGCGGGCGCGAGCTGTGCGAACGCTATCGCAAAGTGCGCGAGGAATGCCTGCTCGAGCCGATCCAGAAAGGCGGCATGGCAGGGGAGGACCTGCGTGAGATCGCCTCGGCCCTGCGCGTGCTCTCGGGCTATTACGATCAGGCGAGCCGCGCGGCCTCTTCGCTCTGAGGCCGCGCGGGTCGTTGGCTCAGTTGCCCATCAGTGAGGGCAGGTAGGTCACGATCCCCGGGACCAGCGTAATCAGCAGAACCGCCAGCAACAGCAGCCCGAAGAAGGGCAATGCTGCGCGGGCGACCTTGAGGATGTTGAAGCCGGTCAGCCCTTGGATCACGAAGAGGTTGAAGCCCACGGGCGGGGTGATCTGGCTCATCTCGACGACCAGCACGAGGTAGATGCCGAACCAGAGCGGGTCGATCCCGGCGGCCTCCACCATCGGCAGGATGATCGAGGTGGTCAGCACCACGACCGAGATCCCGTCGAGGAAGCAGCCCAGCAGGATGAAGAACACCGTCAGCACCGCCAGCAGGGCCGTGGGCGACAGCCCGAACGTGCCGATCCACGCCGCGAGGTTGCGCGGGATGCCGGTGAACCCCATCGAGACCGACAACACCGAGGCCGCCAGCAGGATGAAGGCGATCATCGCGCTGGTGCGGGTGGCCGAGAACAGCGCGTCCTTGAAGTTGCTCCAGGTGAAGGTGCCGGTCACCATCGCAAGGATCACCGAGAAGACAACGCCCACGGCAGCCGCATCGGTGGGCGAGGCGACGCCGGTATAGATCGAGCCGATCACGCCGCCGATCAGGATCACGATCGGGATCAGGCGACGCGAGGCACGCAGCTTCTCGCGCAGGTTTAGGGTGATGTCCTCGCGCGGAACCGCGGCGGGGTTCATCCAGGCGCGCAGCGCGACATAGCCGCCGAACAGCGTCACCAGCATCAGCCCCGGCAGGATGCCCGCGATGAAGAGCCGCGCGATGGATTGCTCGGTCGCGACGCCATAGACGATCAGGATCACCGAAGGCGGGATCAGGAAGCCAAGCGTGGCCGAGCCCGCGAGCGTGCCGAGGATCAGGCTCTCGGGATAGCCGCGGCGGGTGAGCTCGGGCACCGACATCCGCCCGATCGTGGCCGCGGTTGCCGCGGACGAGCCCGAAACGGCGGCGAAGATCGCGCAGCCCAGCACGTTCACATGCAGCAAGCGGCCCGGCGCGCGGCCCAGCCATGGGGCGAGGCCGGAGAACATATCCTCGGACAGCCGCGAGCGGAGCAGGATTTCTCCCATCAGGATGAACAGGGGCAGAGCCGCCAGCGGCCAGCTATGGCTGTTGCCCCAAAGCGTGGTCGCCATGACCAACCCGGTCGGCGCGCCCGAGAAGAAGCTCAGGCCCGCAAGCGCTACGATCAGCAGCGACAGCGCCACCCAGACGCCGCCCGCAAGCAGCACCAGAAGCAGCCCCAGAAGAATTGCGAAGGTCATCGGATCGGACATGGTTTACTCCGAAACATCATCGACGAGCACGGGGCGCTTGGCGCGGATGCTCTCGATCAGCGTGTCGAGGAAGGCAAGCGCAAGAAGGCCCAGCCCGACCACCATCGCGCATTGTGGGATCCAGATCGGGATCGCGACGATGCCGGTGGACATATCGCCGTAATGTAGGCTCTCGAGCATCAGCGAGGTCGCGAACCACACAGCATAGGCGCTGGCCGCGAAGCCAAGCGCGAGCGCCACGATCTCGGCCACCCATTGGCCGCGCGCGGGCAGGCGGGTCAGCACGAGATTGACGCGGATATGGCTGCCGTGGCGCAGCGTGTGGGCCAGCGCCATGAAGCTTGCCGTCGCGAGGAAGTAGCCCGCGAAATCGGCATAGGAGGGGATCGTGTAGGAGAGGGCGGGACCGCCCAGACGGGCGAGCACGTTCAGCCCGACCTGTGCCGTGACCAGCAGGCAGATCGCGAGGATCGAGACGGCGGCGATCCCTCCGGACAGAAGATAGACCTGATCGAGCAGGCGACGCATGGCGAAAGCTCCGAAGGCTTGAATTGGGGTTGAGCATCGAAAAAGGCCCTCCCGCGCGGGACGCGGAAGGGCCGGATCGGGCGGGCTCAGTTGCCCTGATAGGTCTTGAGAACCTCAAGCGCGTCGGGGCTGGCTTTCTCTTTCCAGCTCGCCAGCATCTCGTCGCCGATCTTCTTCAGCCCTTCTTCCAGCTCGGGGCTCGGATCGACGATCGCCATGCCGTTTTCCTTCATCACGGCGGTTTTCTCGGCGGCCTCTTTCTGCGACATTTCCCAACCGCGGGTCTGCGCGGTGGCGGCGGCATCCATCACGGCCTTCTGCTCGTCTTCGCTCAGACGGTCGAAGGCGCGCTTGTTCACCACGACGATGTTCTTGGGCAGCCAGGCGTCGATCTTGGTGTAGGTGTCGACGAAGTCCCACGCCTTGGAATTCGCACCGGTCGAGGGCGAGGTGATCATCGCCTGCAGCTGACCGGTCGAGAAGGCCTGCGGAATGTCGACCGCTTCGACTTGCACGGGCGCGGCCTTGGCGAGCGTCGCAAATTCTTCCAGTGCCGGGTTATAGGCACGGAAGCGCAGCCCCGCGAGGTCGTCCACGGACTTGATCTCGCCATTGGTGTAAAGCCCTTGCGCCGGCCACGGCACCGAGAACAGCGGCATCAGGCCCTGCTTGTCGAGAAGTTTGGTGATGACGGGCTTCTGCGCCTCCCACAGCTTTTCGGCCTGATCGTAGCTGGTGGCGAGGAAGGGCTGGCTGTCGACGCCGAAAGCCAGATCCTCGTTCGAGAGCGTCGAGAGGAAGAATTCCCCAAGCGGCACCTGACCCGAACGCACGGCATTCTTGATTTCGGAATGCGGGAACAGCGAACCCGCGGAATGCACCTTGATCTCCAGCTTGCCGTCGGTCGCTTTCGACACGTCCTCGGCGAAATCACGGATGTTCACGGTGTGGAAGGTGGTGTCGCCATACGGCGTCGGCATGTCCCAGGTCTGCGCCTGAACGGCCGTGCCCAGCCCCAGCGCAACCGCGAAGCTTGCAGCAAATCTGATCATATCTCTCTCCTGTCGGGTCGCGGCGGAATTCGTGTCCGCCTCCTTTTCATAACGTTGACAAATTGTCAGTAAAATGAAATCAAAGTCAACGATAACTTTTTACATCACGGTCTGAGCCAGTGGAGATGCCCTGACATGATGCTCGAAGAAGCATTGCGGCCCGGAACGGCCCAAGCGGATCGGCCGCAGATTTTGCCGGCTGGCGGAGACGGGCTGCTCGTGCGGTTCGCGCTGGTCGCGGAGCCGCGCGCGATTGCGGCGGCGCAGAGCTTTCATCAGCGCGTGACGGAAAGCGATCTGGCCGGTCTGCGCGAGATCGTCCCGAGCCTCGTGTCGGTTCTGCTGCGCTTCGATCCGGAGGCGGTAACGCGGGCCGAGATGGCCCAGCGGCTGGAGACCCTGCTGTCCGAGGCCGATTGGCTGAGTGCGGCGCCGCATCCCGCGCAGCGCGTCTGGCATTTGCCCGTGGCGTTCGGCGGCGTCCACGGTCCCGATCTGGAAGAGGCGGCGAAGCTTGCGGGTCTTTCCCCTCAAACGGCCATCGACGAGATCACCGCGACCCCCCTGAGTATCCTCGCCATCGGCTTCGCGCCCGGTCAGCCCTATCTCGGCCTTCTGCCCGAGCATTGGAATCTCGCGCGCCGGTCCGAGCTGAACCCGCGCGTCCCGAAAGGGGCGCTCTGCGTGGCGGTGCGCCAACTGGTGCTGTTCGCGAATGCCTCGCCCACCGGCTGGCATCAGATCGCGCGGACCGCCTTCGATGTGTTCCGCCCCGATCAAAGCGACCCCGTGCCGCTGCATGCGGGCGACGAGGTTCGCCTCGCGCCGGTCTCCGGCACCGAGATGGATGCCTTGTTGAAGGCGGGCGATCCGATGGGCGGCGCGCGCTGCGAGGTGCGGTCATGAGCGACGGATCGGTGATCCTGCGCGCCCTCGGGCCAAGCGTGAGCGTGCAAGACATGGGCCGCCCCGGTCGCATGGCGCAAGGCATCTCGCGCGGTGGCGCGGTCGATCCGCTGGCACTGGTCGAGGCGGCGGCGCTACTGGGATCGCGCAAACCGCTTCCCGCGCTGGAGATGGCGGTGAGCGGCGGGCGGTTCGAGGTCACCGCGCCGACGCGGATCGCGCTGACCGGGGCGCCGATGCAGGCGGAGCTTGACGGACGCCCCCTGCGCTGGGGCGCGAGCCACAGAATGGAAACGGGCGAGGTGCTGTCGATCGGAGCCGCGCGCACGGGCATGTTCGGCTACCTCACCTTCGCGGGCGGGATCGAGACACCCGAGGTTCTGGGCAGTCGCGCGGCCCACTTAGCCGCTGGGATCGGATCGGCGCTGGAATCGGGCGCGCGCCTGCCGCTGGGCGTGGACCCCGAGCCTGATGCGCCCGCGCTGGTTCTCACGCAGGACGACCGTTTCTCGGGTGGCACGCTGCGGATCATCCCGGGGCCGCAGACGGGCCTGTTCGACGAGGCCACTTACGAGCGGCTCACCACGACCGAATTCACCCGCGCGCGACAGGGCAACCGTCAGGGTGTGGCGCTGGAGAGCGATGCGCCTGCGCTGACCTCGGACAAGGCCAAGGGGCTCGCCTCGGATGTGATTTTCGAGGGCGATATCCAGATGACCGGGGCGGGCACGCCCTATGTGCTGCTCGCCGAATGCCAGACCATCGGCGGCTACCCTCGGATCGGCACCGTGCTGCCCTGCGATCTGCCGCGCGTGGCCCAGGCCGCGCCGGGGACGAAGCTACGGTTCAAACCCGTGACGCTGGACGAGGCCGACGCGCTGGCGCCGCTTTGGGAGGCGCAGCTGCAGGCGCAACGCGCCAAGCTGCGGCCGCTGATCCGCGATCCGCACGACATCCATGACCTGCTCGGCTACCAATTGATCAGCGGCGTGACGGCAGGGCGCGAGTTGGAGGAAGAGAATGGCTAAGATCGACCTGAACGCCGATATCGGCGAAAGCTTCGGCCCGTGGGTCATGGGCAACGACGCGGCGCTGATGGAGGTGATCTCCTCGGCCAATGTCGCCTGCGGGTTCCACGCGGGCGATCCGGATGTGATGGCGCAGACGATGCGCGCGGCGGTGGCCAATGACGTCGGCATCGGCGCGCATCCGGGCTTTGCCGATCTACAGGGTTTCGGACGCCGTCGCCTCAACCTCAGCGCCGAGGAACTGACCAATCTGGTGACATATCAGCTGGGCGCGGCGCAGGCGATGGCCCGCGCGGCGGGCGGCGCAGTGCGGCATTTCAAACTGCACGGTGCGCTGTCGAACATGGCCTCGGAAAATGCCGAGATCGCCCGCGCCTGCTATTCGGCCGCCTTGAAAGTGCAGCCCGAGATCATCCTCGTCGTGCTGCCGCAAACCGCAATGGAGCAAGTCGCGCGCGACTTGCAGGCCAATTGGGCGGGCGAGATTTTCGCCGACCGCGCCTATGAGGATGACGCCTCGCTGGTGGCGCGCTCGAAACCCGGGGCGGTGCTGCATGACGCCGAAGAGGTCGGCGCGCGGATCGAGACGATGCTGCGCAAGGGTGCGATCGTGACCGCGTCCGGCAAGGAAATCCCCTGCAAGATCGACACGGTCTGCCTGCATGGCGACGGGGCCGAGGCGTTGGCAATGGCGCGCGCACTGCGCGGGCATCTGACCGGGGCCGGGTTCGAGATCGCGCCCTTCGGCTAAGCCGCGTTTGCCGTCAGCTCATCTGTACGCACCGCATCACGCGCGGCGCGTCATGTCCTGTGGACACAGATCGTGGCGCTTTGCCCAATGCAGGAGTGTGTCGTCGAACTGCTCGGGCGGGACGCCTTCGAGCCCGGGAAATTCGTGCAGGATGATCCGCAGCGCGCGACGCTGATCCTCGGTGAGCCGGTCGTCATGCCAGAGCCGATAGATGCCGCGCGGCAGGCGGCGCTCGGGTCTCGCGGTGCTGTAGAACAGCGCGAAGGGGATGGATTTCACCTGCGCCACGTAGCTTGATAATTGCGGCAGAAACTGCCCGGTGAACTCGTCCGAACCAGGTGGGAACACCTCGGCCAGCGCCATGACTGCACGCCCCTGCGCCGCCGCCTGCGTGGTGGAGAAGACGAAACTCACCGCGAGCGTCAGCACCAGCATCCCTGTCACCCCCGTGATGACCGAGATCAGCGACCAACCGGTGCCTGCGGGCGTCGCGTAGCCCCCACCCAGCGTCGAGAGCAGATGCCCCGCATAGGAGAGGCTGTCCCCGAAGCTCGCCGCGGGGAGCCCCTTGGTCGTCTTCAGAGACCGGGTCGTGGCGAAGAAGATCAGGCTCCAGCCGAAGGCGACCATGATGATCCAGACGCCGCCGAGCCATGCCATCGTCACCGGGCCGCAGATACGATGCGCTAGCCGTGTGTGCCCGAAGCTGCGGATGCGCTTGAAGCCGAACCGCGCGATGGCCAGCGAGATTGCGCCGGACTGGCCCGCACCAAGCGCGCAGAGCAGAATGTCCCAAAGCGAGATCGCAACGATGGCGGCGCCGAGGAGGATCAGGAAAGTCGTCAAAACGGGCTCCGGAAGGTTGAAAGGAGGGTCAGGTCAGGCGGTCTCGGGCCTGACCAGCGGCAGGTAGTGGCGCCGTGTCATCATCATCAGAACGGCCAGCAGCGGGGTTGCCAGCGCAAGGCCGAGAAGGCCGAAGAAGCTCCCCATCAAGAGCTGGAAGGCGATGATGAGGGCCGGGGGCAGCGACATCGCCTTTTCCTGAATTTGCGGCGTGATCAGGTTGCTCTCGAGCGCCTGTACCGCGAGGTAGAGGACCACGACCCAAAGCATCGTGATCGGGCTGACCGTCAGGCCCATCGCCAACGCAGGGATCGCCGACAGGACCGGACCGATATTCGGAATGAAGGTCAGAAGTCCTGCAAGGATCGCAAGGATCGCGGCCAGCGGCACGTTCAGCAGCCACAGCCCGACAAAGGTCAGCAGGCCGATTACCGTCATCGAGATCAGCTGCGCAAAGAGCCAGCCCGACAGCGCAGCCCAGCCGGTCGCGAAGCTCGCAACGACCCAGTCACGCTTGGAAGAGGGGAACAGTGCGGCGATCCCGCGCCGATAGAGCTGCGGCTCCACCGCGCCATACACACCGATGAACAGGATCAGCATCGCGTTCCCGATCACGCCGATCGACATCATCACGGTCGTGGCGGCCCCCTTGCTCGACGGGGCGATGGAGCCGAGGTCAATCGAACGCGTGATCGAATGCAGCCAGCCATGCGAGTCGATAAAGTCCTGCACCTGCTTCATCGCCTTGGGCAGGGCGGTCGTAAGTTGGTCGAGCTGATCGGACAGGCCCTGCGCCGCATAGAGAAAGAACAGAACCGCGAGGCAGACCAAGATGATCGAATAGAGCGCGAGCCCCCAGCCTTCGCGAATGTGCAGCCTGCGCGCGATGGCGTTGCCGCCCATCCGCAGGAAGACCGCGACCAGAAGTCCGGCGAAGACCAGCAGCAGGATATCGGGCGCGATCAGCACCAGAAGCGCGAAGATCGCGATCGGCAGCCAGAAGGCGATCTGCTCACGCGAGGCCTTCGCGCGCAGTCCGGCCGGCTTGGGGTCCGCATGGTCGGCGCGATGCGGTCCGGGATCTGACATGGTGCTCTCCGTCGCGGCTTGTGTCGTGTGACAGGCCAACCTGTCGCGCGCGCCGTGGTTCCGTGCCCAAAGCGCGTCGCGGCGGAGAAATTGTTACCCGCCATGTGTCCGGCGCCGCATGCGCGCGAGCTGGGAGAGATGTCACAAAACATCGCGGAAGGGCTTGAAAATGTGTAAAAAAATGCATCCCGGTGAGCCGG
>NZ_DFRG01000267.1:0-33624 GCF_002378135.1 Thioclava sp. UBA3469 | reverse complement strand
CCTCTTCCATCCGGTCGGGCTCGATCGAGGCGGAATTCACGGTGATGAACGGCCCCGCCGCACGGGTCGAGAACTGATGGATATAGCGCGCGGCCATCTCCTTGCCCGAGCCCGGCTCGCCCGTCAGCATCACCCGGCCGTTGGACTTGGTGACCTTGTCGAGCTGATCCTTCAGCCGCCGGAACGCCGCCGAGTCACCGATCATCTCGCCCGAAGACATGTCGCGGCGCTTCAGCGTCGAGTTCTCGCGCCGCAGCCGCGCCGTCTCCATCGCGCGCGAGATCACCACCATCAGCTGGTCGATGTTGAAGGGCTTCTCGATAAAGTCGTAAGCGCCCTGCTTGATCGCCGCCACCGCGATCTCGATATTGCCGTGGCCCGAGATGATGATCACCGGCACGTCCGGGTTGTCGCGCTTGACGGTCTTGAGGATGTCGATCCCGTCCATCTTGCTGTCCTTCAGCCAGATATCGAGGATCATCAGCGCCGGTTCCTGGGCGTTGATCTCGTCCATGCATTCGTTGGAATTCGCCGCGAGGCGTGTCTTGAAGCCTTCGTCGCGCAGGATGTCGGCGATCAGCTCGCGGATGTCTTTCTCGTCGTCGACGATCAGAATGTCGCTCATGTCACTTCCCCGGGGGCTTCGCCCCTCTCCTTGATGGCTCTGAGCGCTGCTCGGGCGCGTGGGAGCCTGATTTCGGCGAGCGCCCCGCGATGGGCACCCTCTGCAAAGGCGGGCGCATCGCTCAGGGTCAGCGTTCCACCATGTTCCTCAATGATCTTCTTGACGATGGGAAGGCCCAGCCCGGTGCCTTTCTCGCGCGTCGTCACGTAAGGCTCGAACAGCCGCGAGCGGTCGGGCGGCAGGCCGATCCCGTTATCCGCGATATGGATCGTCACATGCTCGGGCGCGACCTGCATATCGAGGCGAACCTCGGGCGCGAAGCCTTCTTCCACGTTGCCTTTTTCCGTATAGGATTCAATCGCTTCGCCAGCATTCTTCACAAGGTTCGTCACCGCTTGCGAGATCATCGTCGCGTCCAGCTCGACGATCACCGGCTCACTCGGGACATCCGTCACCAGCTTCGCGCCATGCAGGCTGTCTTGCTGCAAGGTCGCGGCGTCGCGCACGAGCTGTGCCAGATCGTGATCGGCGCGGTCGGGTTCCGGCATCCGGGCGAAGCGCGAGAATTCATCAACAATGCGCCGCAAGTCATTGGTTTGCCGCACAATCACGCCGGTGAGCTGATTGAGCGTTTCAAGATCTTCGCCCTCGGTCATCTTGCCGAATTTGCGCTTGATCCGCTCCGCCGAGAGCTGGATCGGCGTGAGCGGGTTCTTGATCTCATGCGCGATGCGCCGCGCCACGTCGCCCCATGCCGCCATCCGCTGCGCCGAGACCAGATCGGTCACATCCTCGAAGGCCACCACGTAGCCCTCGGGCGTGCCCAGATCGTTGCGGCGCACCGCCATGCGCACCAGAAGGCTCTCCAGCCGTCCGCCCCGCGAGACCCGGATTTCCTCTTGCGCGACTTCGTTAAGACCGTCCTGCAAGCGATTGTAAAGCCCGACGAATTCCGGAACGGCGGTGGCGAGATCGCGGGCATTGTCACGCGTGCTATCGAGCGCCAGCAAGGTCATCGCCGCCCGGTTCACGAAGTCTATCCGCCCGTCCGCATCCAGCCCGATCACCCCGGAAGTCACCGAAGACAGCACGGAATCGAACATCCGCCGACGCTCCTCGGTCTCGCGGTGGTTCTCGATCAGGGCCATGCGCTGCCCCTTCAGCTGCCCGGTCATCCGGTTGAACGCCTCGCCGAGGGTCGCGATTTCGTCGTCGCCCTCGGCCTCGATGACCCGCGCATCCAGATCGCCCGAGCCGACGCGCTCTGCCGCAGCGGCAAGCCGCCCGATGGGGCGCGACAGGCGCTCGGCGAACCACAGCCCCATCCAGAGCGCGGCGAGGATTAGGATCAGCGCAAAGCCGAAATAGAGCAGCCCGAACTCAAAGATCACCCGGCCGCGTGCGCTCTCCAGTTGCTGATAGAGCGTCACCGTCTCGCGCGTTTTATCGAGCAGCGCGAGGATCTGCCCGTCTACCTTGCGCGAGATATAGAGATAGCGGTCCACGAAGGCGTCGAGCCGGATCAGCGCGCGCAGTTCCGAGTTCGGCCAATCCTCGATCAGCACCGTCTCTCCCTTCTGCGCCTCGACGATGTCGCGCGGAGAAGGCTCTTCGTAATCAAAGAGATAGGAACGATCCCCGCGGGCTACGATCCGGCCCGTGCCGTCGATCACATAGGCCTCTTTCACGCCGCGCTGGATGCCCGCCTGCCCGGTGATCAGCAATTCGCGCAGTTCGCCATCCGACATGAAGGTCGAGGCCTGCCGCCGCAGATTGAGGAAATTCGCGAGCGCCCGGCTATCCTGCACAAGATCACGCTTATGCTCGGACTGATAGGCCTCGGCGGCCTGAAGCGACGTGCCCACGACCGAGCGCACGCGATCCGAGAACCAGCCCTCGAGACCGATATTCACCGTGAGGAACGCGAAGACCGCGACGAGGATCGTCGGCACCAGCGCGATGCCCGCGAAAACGCCCGTCAGGCGCAGGGTCAGCCGCGATCCGGCGGAGTGGGCGCGTCTTGCGGCAATGATCTGCACCAGCCGCATCAGGATCAGACCGGCGAGCAACAGGAAATAGACGAAATCGGCGAGCAGGATCAGGCGCAGCGCGGTGCTGTCCGCCCCCTGTCCCAAGGGCCCGAGGACTATGAAGGTCGCAATCGCGAGCGCCGGGCCCAGCACGACCAGACCGAAGGTAAACAGGTTGCGCACCCGCTTCTGGCGACGAAAGCGCGCCAAACGGTCCCAGCCTGAGCGATATGCCGTGCTGCCCTGCACTAATGCCCCCTCATTCCAGACCGTGGCTCGCGAATCCGTGTGAACGGAAAAGCCACAGCCCCCTGTTGCGGGTTTACATCAGTTTGCGGCGGCGTGTCACCTGAATATCAAGATCGGTGATCTTTTTACGCAACGTATTGCGGTTGATGCCGAGCAGATCGGCACATCTGGCCTGGTTGCCACCGGTCGCATCGAGCGCAATTTCGATCAGCGGCGCCTCCATTTCCTTCAAAATCCGGTCGTAAAGGCCCGGCGGCGGCAGCGTGCCGCCGTGAAGGTCGAAATAGCGCCGCAGGTGCCGCGCGATGGAGGCCGAGAGCTTCTCGCCCTCGCCGCCTTGGCGCAGCGGCTCGATCGCGGGCTGGTTGCCCAGCACGAATTCCGCCTCAGCGCGGGTGATTTCTTCCTCGGGCGAGGTCACCGCGAGACGGCGGATCGTGTTCTCCAGCTGGCGCACGTTGCCGGGCCAGGAATAGGCGCGCACGAGTTGCAGCGCCTCCGGCGTGAAGCGGCGCAAACCCAGCCCGTCGCGCTCGGCGCGGGCAAGGAAATGCTCGGCCAGAAGCGGGATATCCTCGACCCGCTCGCGCAGGCTCGGCACGTTCAGCGTCACGCCGCCGAGCCGGTAAAACAGGTCCTGACGGAACTTGCCCGCCTCCATCAGCCCCGCGAGGTCGATTTGTGTCGTCGCCATGATCCGCGGTGCGGGATCAGGAAGCGCGTCGAGCATCCGCACGATCCGCGCCTGCGTGTCGTCGTCGTAATCGCCAACCTCATCGAATACGAGCGAGCCGCCCTTGGCCTTCGCGACCAGCGCCGCCGGGCCGTCCGCGCCCTGCAGATCGCCCGCCTGCGCCACCACGAAGGGCAGCGTACGGCGATCCGAAAAGTCGTGAATAGCCTTCGCGATCAAGGACTTGCCGGTGCCGCTTTCACCCGCGATAAGCACCGCGAGATCGGCATTCATCACCCGTGCGACAAGCCGATAGAGCTCCTGCATCGCCGGCGTCCGCCCGACGAGAGGCAGATCGCCCGCATCGCCGCCGCCTTCGATCTCGCGCGGGGCGATCGGGCTACGGCGCTTCTGCTCCAGCGCCTTTTGCGCGCGCTTCATCAGGTCCGGCAGATCGAACGGTTTGGGCAGATAGTCGTAAGCCTCGGCCTCGGCTGCCTGGATCGCGGTCATGATCGTGTTCTGCGCCGAGATCACGATGACCGGCAGGCCCGGACGTTCCTCGGAGATCTTCGGCAGCGCCTCCAGCCCGTTTCCGTCAGGCATGATCACGTCCGAGATCACAAGATCGCCTTTGCCCTCTTCGACCCAACGCATCAGCGTCACCAGCGAAGCCGTGGCATGAACCTTACAGCCCGCCCGGGTCAGGGCCTGGGTCAGAACGGTGCGGATTGTGCGATCGTCATCCGCGACAAGTACGGTGCCGTCCATGGATCAGGCCTCCTTTGGCGCAACGGGAAGTGAAATGCGAAACCGGGTCTTCCCCGGGACCGAGTCGAGCGTGACCCAGCCGTCGTGATCGTTGATGATCTTCGAGACAAGCGCGAGACCAAGCCCCGTGCCGTTCTCGCGGCCCGAAACGAAGGGCTCGAAGATCTCGTTGGAAATTTCCGGCGGGATGCCGGGGCCGTCGTCGATGATCTCGATCTGCAGCGGCAGAGGCTGCCCCGATCCATCGGCGCGACGCAGACGCAAGCTGTGTTCGTAGAAGGTCCGGATCTTGATTTCTCCATTCCCTTCCGAGGCTTCTGCGGCGTTCTTCAACAGGTTCAGGAAGACTTGAGTCAATTGATCCGCATCGCCCAGTGTCGGCGGCAGCGAGGGATCGTAATCCTCCTTGATCGTCATATGCGCACCGAAGCCGACGCCTGCGGATTTGCGCGCGCGGTCGAGCACGTCATGGATATTGACCGGCTTCTTCTCGGGCGCGCGGACGTTTCCGAACTGTTCGACCTGTTCGAGCAGCTTCACGATCCGGCGCGTCTCGTCGACGATTAAGTCCGTCAATTCAAGGTCTTCGCCGGACAAGTTCATGCTCAGAAGCTGGGCCGCCCCGGCGATCCCGGCAAGCGGGTTCTTGATCTCATGGGCCAGCATCTCCGCCATGCCGATGGCCGAGCGCGCCGCCGATTTCACGAGGCTTGCGCGGCCCAGCCGATCAGCCAGCTCGCGCGGCTCGATCAGCAGCAGCACCCGGTCGGGGTCTTCGCCGACAGGGGCGGCTTGCAGATTGCATTGCACCGGGGCTTTCTCGCCCGTCGTCAGCTCGACATCGTTAACGAAGAGCGAGGCGCGGTTCTTCCGCACCCGGTAGAAGATTTCCTCCAAAGGTGCGGAAATCGCGAGTCTTTCGCCGATCGCCTTACCTCTCAGCGCCTTGGCGGAGAGGTTAAGGAACAGCTCGGCGGCCGGGTTCACCTCGTCGACAAGATCGTCGCCGTCGATCAGCAAAGCCGGGGTCGGAAGCGAGGTCCAGATGATGCCGGGGGCCGGAAGGTTCATGCGGCGCACCTTTCCCCGAAAGCGCGCTCGATCAGCGCCAGTGTGGCCTCCGGCGTCTGGCTGACCATCATCTCGGCGCGCAGAGGCGCATTCGCCGCCTCGCAATACCAGCCCAGATGCTTGCGCGCGAGACGCAGCCCGAGATCGCGTCCATAGAAACTCAAGATCGCCTCGTAATGCTCTGAAATATAATCGCAAAGCGCATTCCCATAAGGAACCTGCGGCTTCGGCGATCCGAAGATTTCGTGCCCGATTTCAGCCAGCCGCCATGGCGCGCCCTGCGCCCCGCGACCGACCATCACACCTGCCGCGCCCGATTGTGCAAGCGCTGCGCGTGCGGAATTCGCATCGACCACGTCGCCATTGGCGATCACCGGGATCGACACCGCGTCGACCGTCTCGGCAATCGCGGCCCAATCGGCGCTGCCCTTGTAGAACTGCATCCGCGTGCGGCCATGCACGACGATCATTTTCACGCCCGCAGCCTCGGCCCGGCGCGCGATTTCGGCCGCGTTATGCGTATCGTCACACCAACCCAGCCGCATCTTAAGCGTCACCGGCAGGTCGACCGCGCCCACCGTCGCCTCGATCAGCCGCAGCGCATGATCGGGATCGCGCATCAGCGCCGAGCCCGAGGCCCCGCCCGTCACCTTCTTGGCCGGGCACCCCATATTGATGTCGATGATCCGCGCGCCCATGTCGGCGACCATCTTCGCGGCCTCCGCCATCGGTTCGGGCTCGCGCCCGGCGAGCTGCACCGAGGTCGGCAGTTCCAGCCCCATCTCGACCCGCGCTTTCGCGCGCACCGAGGGTTTCGCGGTCAGCATCTCTCCCGAGGCCACCATCTCGGACACGACGAGACCCGCGCCGAAACGCGCCACCATCCGCCGGAACGGAAGGTCGGTGATCCCGGCCATGGGCGCGAGAAAGACCGGAGGGGTCAATGTGATGTCGTCGAGAACCAAAATCTTCGGCACGGAGGTGTCCTGTCACTCGTCTTCCTTCGAATTAGGCGTTTGACCAAAGAATCACAATTGCGTCCACCCCTTTTTAGGTGGGAAAATCAGCAACCGCCTATTTTTTAATCACCCAACTGTGGCCAGTTGTCACATCGCGCGACGTATCGCGTCCAGCGGCACCGATTGCGCAGAGCCGCGTCTTCGCCTAAGCCCTTGGGCGATCAGGGAGCCGCCATGAGCAACGCCATCATCATCGTCGCCGCCGGGCGTGGCACCCGCGCTGGCGGAGAAACCCCGAAGCAATGGCAGAGCCTCGCGGGGCAGCCGGTGCTGGCCCATACCGTTGCCGCTTTCAAAGGCATCGGGCGGATCGTGGTCGTTCTGCATCCCGAGGACATGACGCGCGGCATCGCGCAGTTTCAGGGCGAAGTCGCGCTTTGTGCGGGCGGTTCTACTCGCGATGCCTCGGTGCGCAATGCGCTGGAGATGCTCGAGGGCTCGGGCGTAGAGAAGGTGCTGATCCATGACGGCGCGCGCCCGCTGGTCAGCCGCGCGGTGATCGACGGCGTGCTCGAGGCGCTCGACAGCGCACAGGCGGCAGCGCCCGCCCTGCCCGTGTCGGATGCGCTCTGGATCGGCGAGAACGGTCAGGTCACCGGCACGCAGGATCGCAGCGGGCTCTACCGCGCGCAGACCCCGCAGGGCTTCGATTTCGACGCGATCCTCAGTGCGCACCGCGCCCATCCGGGCGGGGCTGCCGATGACGTGGAAGTGGCCCGCGCGGCCGGTCTTTCGGTTGCGATCACGCGCGGCTCGGAAGACAATCTGAAGATCACCTACCCGGAGGATTTCGCCCGGGCCGAGAGACTGTTGGGAGACAAGATGGATATCCGTTTGGGCCATGGGTACGACGTGCACGCGTTCGAGCCGGGCGATCATGTGACGCTCTGCGGGGTCGCGGTGCCGCATGACAAGAAGCTCAAGGGTCATTCCGATGCCGATGTGGGCATGCACGCGCTGACCGATGCGATCTACGGCGCGCTGGCCGAGGGCGATATCGGGCGGCATTTCCCGCCGTCGGAACCGCAATGGAAGGGTGCCGCGTCGAAGATATTCCTCGACCACGCCGTAAAACTGGCCGAGACGCGGGGCTTTCGTCTGGGCAATGCCGATGTGACGCTGATCTGCGAGCGCCCGAAGATCGGCCCGCATGCCGCTGAAATGGCGCAGGCTCTCGCCCGCATCATCGGGATCGAGCCGGGCCGCATCTCGGTCAAGGCCACCACCTCCGAGCGTCTGGGCTTCACCGGGCGCGAGGAAGGCATCGCCGCCATCGCCACTGCCACATTGATCAAGGAGTAACCCCATGCTGCGCGCCATCAACACGGTCGGATTTGTCGGCTTGCTGAAACCCGCGCCGGGCACCTGGGGGTCGCTGGTGGCGGTGCTGGTCGGCTGGGCGATCGAGCATTGGCTGGGCTTCCTCCCGCTGGTGATCGCCACCATCGCGGTCACCGCGCTCGGCTTCTGGTCGGTGCGCGCCCAGCTGGGCGACAGCAAAGACGACCCCTCCGAGATCGTCATCGACGAGGTGGCGGGCCAATGGGTCGCGCTCCTCTTCCCGGCCTTCGGCTTCTGGCAGCGCGGCCTCTCAACCGGCGTCGATCTGCATATGGTCTGGCCCGGCCCGGTCGCAGCGTTCCTGCTGTTTCGGCTGTTCGACATCTGGAAGCCGTGGCTCGTGGGCCGCGCCGATCGCCGCCATGACGCGACGGGCGTAATGCTCGACGATATCTGGGCCGGGGTCTTCGCCGGGATCGTGTCGATCATCCTCGCAGGCCTCTACCACATCGTCTTTCTGGGCATGATGGGATGAGCCGCGCGTCGGACGTTCTCGACGCCTGCAAGGCGCGCGGCCTGATGGTCGCGACCGCCGAGAGCTGCACCGGAGGGATGGTCGCCGCAGCCCTCACCGATATTCCGGGATCGTCGGCGGTCGTGGAGCGCGGCTTCGTCACCTACACCAATGACGCCAAACGCGAGATGCTGGGCGTCAGCGCGGAAAGCCTCGACGCC
Organism: Thioclava sp. UBA3469; assembly: GCF_002378135.1. Taxonomy (NCBI): domain Bacteria; kingdom Pseudomonadati; phylum Pseudomonadota; class Alphaproteobacteria; order Rhodobacterales; family Paracoccaceae; genus Thioclava; species Thioclava sp. UBA3469. The sequence goes on along the minus strand of NZ_DFRG01000267.1, from coordinate 25,170 downwards.
CATGGCGCGGTCTCCGAGCCGGTCGCGCGCGAGATGGCCGAGGGCGCGCTGAGCCACTCCCACGCCCAGATCGCGGTCGCGATCACCGGCATCGCGGGCCCCGGCGGGTCGGAGTTCAAACCCGAGGGCCGCGTCTGTTTCGGCCTCGCGCGCGAGGGCGCCGAAACCCAAGTGGAGACCGTCGAATTCGGCGCGCTCGGGCGCGACAAGGTACGCGAAGCGGCCCGCGATCACGCGCTCGCTCTGCTGCTGTCGGCGGCGCAAGGCTGACTCCAAACCGCCCACGTCATAAGCATATGCACCCTGCATCGCCCATTTTTCACGCAGTTACAAAAGTGACGCGCGAATAGGCGGGTTTTGCGCAAAATGTCTCTTTATTGCGCGCCGCGCTTATGGCCCCTGCCCTCCAGAGGGAATTTCGAGGAGGATTTGTCCAGATGGAAGCGGGGATGAACGCGGCCGATACCGCGTGGATCATGGTAGCGACGGCGCTGGTTTTGCTGATGACGCTGCCGGGGCTGGCGCTGTTTTACGGCGGGCTCGTGCGGGCGCGCAACGTGCTGTCGATCTTCATGCAATGTTTCTCGATCGCGGCGCTGATGAGCGTGCTGTGGCTGCTGTTCGGCTATTCGATCGCCTTCGGCGACGCCAATGGCTATTGGGGCGGCTTGGGTAAATTCGCGCTGCTGGGCATCACGCCGGACACGCTGTCGGGCTCGATCCCCGAGATCGTCTTCTTCGCCTTCCAGATGACCTTCGCGATCATCACCCCCGCGCTGATCGTCGGCGCCTTCGTGGAGCGGATCAACTATGGCTTCGTGATGGTCTTCACCGGTCTCTGGATGCTGCTGATCTACGCGCCCGTCGCGCATTGGATCTGGGGCGGTGGCATCATGTCCGATGGCGGCATCTGGGGCGCGGTCGGCACCAAGGACTTCGCGGGCGGCATCGTGGTGCACGAAACCGCAGGCCTCGCAGCCCTCGTGCTGGCGCTGATGATCGGCCCGCGCGTGAAGCGCACCACGCCGCCGCATAACCCCGGCATGGTCGCGATGGGCGCAGGCCTGCTCTGGGTCGGCTGGTTCGGCTTCAACGGCGGCTCGGAACTGGCGGCCGATGGCGTAGCCGGCATGGCGATCACCGTCACCCATATCTCCGCTGCAGCCGCCTCGCTCAGCTGGGCGCTGTGGGAGCGCATCAAGTTCGGCCGCGCGTCGATGGTGGGCCTCGTGACCGGCACGATCGCGGGTCTGGCCTCGATCACCCCGGCCTCAGGCTTCGTCGGTCCGATCGAAGCGCTGGTGATCGGCTTCGCCGCCGGGATCATCTGTCAGGAATTCGTCGTGCTGATCCGAGAGAAGCTGCATGTCGATGACAGCCTCGACGTCTTCGCGGTCCACGGCGTGGGCGGCATCTTCGGCACGATCATGATCGCGGTCTTCGGCCATGGGTCGTTCGTGGCGCAACTCGGCGCGCTGGCCGTGGTCGGCGTGTTCACCGTCGCGGGCAGCTGGGTTCTGGCGATGCTGGTGCGTCTGGTCTTCCCGCTGCGCGTGAGCGACGAGCACGAGACCAACGGGCTGGACCTCTCCACCCATGGCGAGCGCGCCTATGACATGAACTCCTGATCGCAGGGGCTTGACCCGAAATGGAAAAGGCCGCCCCGACGGGCGGCCTTTTTCGTGGCACCAGAGGCGCGATGCCCTCAGCCCTTCGGCCCGTACAGCTCCTCGGCGCGCTTCTCGAAGGCGCGCACGATCCGCTGCATCGCCTCGTTGAAGACGACCCCGATCACGCCCTGCAGGATCGCGTTCTTGAACTCGAAATCGACATGGAAATCGACCTCGCAGGAGCCGTCGTCGCGATCGGACATGCGCCAATGGCTGTGCATGTATTTGAACGGCCCGTCGAGATATTCGGTCTCGATATGATGCTCGTCGGGATGCAGCACCACGCGCGAGCCGAACTTCTCGCGGAACACTTTGAACGAGATCACCAGATCGGCCAGCATCAGGATCGAGCCGTCCGGGCGTTCCTCGCGCGAGCGCACGCGGGCTGCCGAATTCCACGGCAGGAATTTCGGATAGCTCCCCACATCGGCCACCAGATCGTAGATCTGTTGCGCGCTATAGGGCATGACCCGGTTCTCGTGATGCTTAGGCATGTCTCTCCCGTTTTCTTGCGCCTCTTGATGCGCTAAAGCTAAGCCCGAGTTCAAGCCCTACAACCCGTTTCGAGGCCCGACATCATGACGCAGCGCCCCTATGTGATCGACCAGATGATTTCGGCCAAGCAGATCGCGGCCCGGGTCGAAGAATTGGCCGCCGAGATCACCCGGACCTTCAAGGGCACCGACAAGCTGGTCGTCGTGGGGCTCTTGCGCGGTTCCTTCGTGTTCATCGCCGATCTGGTGCGCGAGATCGACCTGCCGGTTGAAGTCGATTTTCTTGAGGCGTCGAGCTACGGCGACGCGATGACCAGCTCGCGCGAGGTGCGCATCCTCAAGGACCTGCGCGCAGGGATCGAAGGCCGCGACGTTCTGGTGGTCGAGGATATCGTCGATACCGGCTTCACGCTGCACCACGTCATGGGGATGCTGCGCGCCCGCAAACCGGGGCGGATCGAATGCTGTGCGCTGCTCGACAAACCCTCGCGGCGCGAGGTCGATGTGCGCGCGACCTGGACGGGTTTCGAGATCCCCGACGAATTCGTCGTGGGCTACGGGATCGACTTCGCGCAGCGCAATCGCAACCTGCCCTTCATCGGCAAGGTGCGCTTCACCGAGGATGCTTCGTGAATTACACGTGGCTGCTGCGCATGGCGCGGTGGGCACGACGCCCGCCGTCGATGACGCAGGTGAAGATCGTGGCCGTCGTGGCGCTGGCCGTGATCGCAATCGTGGTGATTGAAAAGCTGGGATATTGGCCGGACTGGGCGACGGTGAACCCGCGCGCCCTTCGCGCGCCCAGACCTTAAAGTCGCGGCCTCTCTTCGGGCTTGCAAAAGTATCCCGGTGGGCTCGCGAAGCGAGCGGGGGCAGAGCCCCCGCCACGCCAGTTTTACAGCGACGAAATGCGCAGCAGACGCGCGATCTCGCCGACGATGCCGCGGCGGAACAGCAGCACGCAGGCGATGAAGGTGCCGCCGATCACGACCTGCACCCACGAGCCGATTCCCGACAGGAAGTGCTGCAGCGTGACCACGATGAACGCGCCCACGACCGGGCCGAAGATCGTGCCCATGCCGCCCAAGAGCGTCATCAGGATCACCTCGCCCGACATCTGCCAATGCGCGTCGGTCAGCGAGGCGAACTGGAACACCAGCGCCTTGGTCGAGCCCGCAAGCCCGGCCAGACCCGCCGAGAGCACGAAGGCCAGCAGCTTGAATCGGTCCACGTTATAGCCCAGCGACAGCGCGCGCGGCTCGTTCTCGCGGATCGCCTGCAGCACCTGACCGAAGGGCGAATGCACGATGCGGTAGATCGCGAGGAAGCCGACGATGAAGACGGCCGCCACGAAGTAATACATCGTGATCGGATCGCTGAGGTTGAAGATGCCCAGCAGGTTGCCGCGCGGGATGCCCTGCAACCCGTCCTCGCCCCCGGTGAAGGGCATTTGCAGCGCGAAGAAATACACGATCTGCGCGAGCGCGAGCGTGATCATCGCGAAGTAGATGCCCTGCCGACGGATCGCGAGCGAGCCCACGACCCAGCCCATCGCAGCCGCTGCAAGCGTGCCCGCGATGATGCCGAGGATCGGCGGGAAGCCCCAGACCTTCAGCACATGGCCCGCCACATAGGCCGCGCCCCCGAAGAAGGCGGCATGGCCGAAGCTGAGAAGGCCGGTGAAGCCGATCAGCAGGTTGAAGGCGGCTGCGAACAGCGCGAAGCACAGCAACTGCATCACGAAGACCGGGTAGAGGAAGAAGGGGGCGACTGCGAGGAAGCCCAGCAGCACCACCCAGAACACCGCCTGCACCATGCGGCCGCGCTTATGGGTCTCGGGGCTGACGTCGTCCTGTTCGAATTCGCCGATTTCGCTCGTCGTACTTGTCGTATTGCTCATGTCTTCACCCTCACCCTTGACGTCCGAAGAGGCCCGACGGGCGCACAAGAAGCACGATCACCATCAGCAGGAAGATCACCGTGTTTGCAGCGGGCGCGTAGAAGACCTTAGTCACGCCCTCGATCAGCCCCAGAGAGAAGCCGGTAATCACCGCCCCCGCAATCGAGCCCATGCCGCCGATCACGACGACCGCGAAGATCACGATGATCAGGTTCGCGCCCATCAGCGGGCTGACCGAGTAGATCGGTGCCGCCAGCACGCCTGCGAGACCCGCAAGGCCGGTGCCGAAGCCGAAGGTCAGCATCACCATCAGCGGCACGTTGATCCCGAAGGCTTTCACCAGCTCGGGGTTCTCGGTGCCCGCGCGCAGCCGTGCGCCGATCCGGGTCCGCTCGATCACGAACCAGGTCACGAAACACACCACGATCGAGAAGACGATCACGAAGAGGCGGTATTTCGGGAACATCATGAAGCCGAGATTGGTCACGCCCTTCATGCTCTCCGGCATCCCCGGATAGGGCGTGCCCGACGCGTTGAAGAAGTTGATGAACAGGCCCTGCAGCACCAGCGTGATCCCGAAGGTCAGCAGCAGCGAGTAGATCGGGTCGAGCTTGTAGAGCCTGCGCAGCAAGAAGCGCTCGATCAGCATCCCGAAACAGGCCACCAAGATCGGCGCGAGGATCAGCGCCGGCCAGAAGCCGATATGCAGGTCCGCCATGCCGATCCACTGACCGACATAGGAATACAGGATCAGCGCGAGGAACGCGCCGAGCATATAGAGCGCGCCATGCGCGAAATTGACCACGTTCAAGAGGCCGAAGATAACCGCGAGCCCGAGGCTCAGCATCGCGTAGAACACGCCGTTGTTTAGGCCCAGCATCCCCTGGGCAAGAATAAGTCGGATCATCGGATCCATCGGGGTTGTCCTCCCTGTCGGGTCTCGGGCGCCTGAGCCCGGCCCGGTTTCTCGTTACACGCTCAGGTAATGGTTCAGCCGGTCCATCGAGTCTTCGACCTGATCTGCTTCGATCACGTCGATCACCTCGCCATGTTCGATGACGTAATGGCGGTCGGCGAGCGGGGCGGCGAAGCGGAAGTTCTGCTCCACCAGAACGATCGTATAGCCGCGCGATTTCAGGTCGCGGATCACGCGGCCCAGGGTTTTCACGATCACGGGCGCAAGACCCTCGGTGATCTCGTCAAGGAGCAGCAGCCGCGAGCCGGTGCGCAGGATGCGCGCGATGGCCAGCATCTGCTGTTCGCCGCCCGAAAGCCGCGTGCCCATCCGCTTGCGGACATTGGCAAGGTTCGGGAACATCTCGAAGAGTTCCTCCACCGACATGCCGCCCTCGCCCACGCTCGGCGGAAGCATCAGGTTTTCCTCGACATTGAGCGAGGCGAAGATGCCGCGCTCCTCGGGGCAATAGCCGATCCGCGCATCGGGCGAGATCTTGTGCGTGGGTTTCGTCAGAAACTCCTCGCCATTGATCTTGATCGAGCCTTCGCGGCGATCGACCATACCCATGATCGAGCGCAGCGTGGTCGAACGGCCCGCGCCGTTGCGGCCCAGAAGGGTGATCAGCTGCCCCTCGCCCAGTTCGAGATTGATCCCGTGCAGCACGTGGCTTTCGCCATACCATGCATGCAGGTTCTCGATCTTGAGCATCGGTTTGATCATCGTTTCGGTGCTCATGCGACCTCCTCCTGCTCGTCGGCGGAGACGCCCATATAGGCCTCCATGACAGCCGGGTTCTTCGACACTTCGGAATAGGGCCCTTCGGCCAGAACTTCGCCGCGCGCAAGCACGGTGATCGTGTCGGCCAGTTCGGCCACGACGCCGAGGTTATGCTCCACCATGACAATGGTGCGCCCCTCGCGGACACGGCCGATCAGCTCGGTCACGGCGCCCACGTCCTCGGTGCCCATGCCTTGGGTCGGCTCGTCGAGCAGCATGAGTTCAGGCTCCAGCCCCAGCGTCGTCGCGATCTCCAGCGCGCGTTTGCGCCCGTAGGGCAGCTCCACCGCCTTGAGATGGGCGAATTCCTTCAGGCCCACCTGATCGAGCGCCGCCACCGCTTTCGCGTCGAGGTCGTGCAGCACCGATTTGGAACGCCAGAACTGGTAGCTCACGCCCAGCGAGCGCTGCAGCGCGAGGCGCACGTTCTCCAGCGCCGTCAGGTGCGGGAACACGGCGGAAATCTGGAACGACCGCACGATGCCCATATTGGCGATCTCGGCGGGTTTGCGATTGGTGATATCGCGGTCGTTGAAGAGGATCTTGCCCGAAGTGGGCGTGATGAATTTCGTCAGCAGGTTGAACATCGTCGTCTTACCCGCGCCGTTCGGGCCGATGATCGCGTGGATCGCGCCGCGCTTGATGCGCAGGTTCACGTCATTGACGGCCACGAAGCCGCCGAAACTCTTGGTCAGGTTCTTGGCCTCGAGAATGATATCGTCGCTCATGGTCTCGCTTTCGGACTGATACGCAGGCGCAGGGCGGTCGCAATGCCGCCCTGCGCCAAGGATTTGTTCAGATCACTTGTTGACCAGCTTGCAGCCGCCCGCTTCGAGCGAGGCATAGGCCTCGTTGCCCGGAATCGTGCGCGCCACGTCGGCCACATCCCACGGATCTTCGCCGCCGTCTTTCACCTTGAGCAGGTACATGTCATGCTCAAGCAGACCGTCGGGACGGATCGTGCCGCCCTTGGCGAAGAAGTCGTCGATCTTCATCTTGCCAAGCTGCTCACGCACCTTGTCGGCGTCGTCGGTGCCAGCTGCCTTGATCGCTTCGAGATAGGCCATGGTCAGCGAGTAGTCGGCTGCGTGCACGAAGGTCGGCGCTTCGCCGCCCGAGAACTTCTCGTACTCCGCTTTCCACTTCCGGCTCTCGTCATCCATGTTCCAGTACCAACCGCTGGTGAACTGGAGGCCTTTGGCGACGTCGGTGCCGAGCGACTTCACGTCCGAGATCAGCACGAGCATACCAGCGAGCTGCTGACCGCCTGCGACGATGCCGAATTCATGCGCCTGCTTGATCGCGTTGACGGTGTCCTGACCCGCATTCGCGAGACCGATCACCTTCGCGCCCGAGCTTTGCGCCTGCAGCAGGTAGGAGGAGAAGTCGGTGGTCGCCAGCGGCACGTCCGAGCTGCCCACGACCGAGCCGCCCAGATCTTCCACGACCGAGGACGTGTTGTCCTGCAGCGCGTGACCGAAGGCGTAGTCGGCGGTGATGAAGTACCAGCTGTCGCCGCCATTCTTCACAACGGCCGTCGCGGTGCCGACCGGCAGCGCGTGGGTGTCGTAGCCGTAGTGGATACCGTATTTCGAGCAGTTCTCGCCGGTCAGGGCCGCGGTGGCAGCGCCGGTGGCGAAGGTGATGGTCTTCTTCTCGGAGGCGAGCTGCTGCACGGCAAGCGCCACGGCCGAGTTGGTCAGGTCGGCGATCATGTCGACATGCTCTTGGTCGATCCACTCGCGAGCGGTGGCCGAACCGACGTCTGCCTTGTTCTGGTGGTCGGCCGAGATCACTTCGATCGGCTTGCCGAGCACTTCGCCACCGAAGTCGCGCACGGCCATCTTGACCGCGTCGACCGCGCCCTTACCCGAGAAACCGGTCGAATAGACGCCGGACATATCGCCCAGCACACCGATTTTCACGGAGCCGTTCGAGATCGCGTCCTGCGCCATCGCGCCGCCTGCGGCCAAGCTCAGCGCCGCGGCACTCACACCTGCGTAAATAGCTGATTTCATCAACATTCCTCCCGTTGGTTGATAGATTTGGCTCCCCGGCGCGCGGCGCCATGAGAGCACACCGACGGGACGCCTTTTCGGTCCCTGCCGGAATAAGATCTTGTGTTTCTCCTCGTGCGGCCGTCCCTGCTCCTCAACGCGGCCGCCAGTGAATTCAGCGTGGAAACGGGCGGACATTCAAGTGCTTGCGCCGCCGCGGTTCCCGATGACCCGATAAACTTCCTGTCAGTGCACGCACCTTAGGCAGAAACTGGCCATGTGCAAAAGGCTAGGTGGGAAAATGCACGCGACCATGCCACGTATTGCCAAACGCATGTGCGAAAATGCCCATATCTCCCGTTTTTCCGACGCGAGACCGCAAAAAGGACCGTCAATGAGCTTCGATTGGGACGATCTCCGATTCTTTCTCTCGGTGGCCCGGGCCGGTCGCCTGACCGTCGCAGCCCGTGCGATGGGCACCGATCATGCCACTGTATCACGTCGGGTCAAATCTCTGGAGACCCAGCTTGGCGCGCAATTGTTCGAGCGCAGCCCGCGCGGCTATGCGCTCTCGGAACATGGCGAGCGGCTTCTGGCGAAGGCCGAGCAGATCGAGAATGTCGCAGCCCGCGTGCAGGACGAATTGTCGGGCACGCTCTATGCCTTGTCCGGCACGGTGCGGATCGGCGCGCCCGATGCGTTCGGCGCGTTCTTCCTCGCGCCGCGTCTGGCGGAGTTCATCAAGGCCAATCCCGAACTGGAGGCGCAGCTGGTCGCCACGCCGCGGCTGTTCTCGCTGTCCAAACGCGAGGCCGATATCGCGATCACCCTGTCGCGGCCCGAAAAGGGGCGGCTCGTGTCACGCAAGCTCACCGAATACACGCTGCATTTCTATGCGTCCCCCGATTACCTCGCCCGCAATCCGGGGATCAACCGCAAGGAGGATCTGCTGAAGCACCCGCTGGTCGGCTATATCCCCGAGCTGATCTACACGCCGGAGCTGGATTACCTGTCGGTCACGCTGGGCGATCACACGCCGCGCCTGTCCTCGACCAACCTCTTCGCGCATAAGCATGTCGCGGAGGCCGGACGCGGGATCGCGGTGCTGCCCGACTTCCTCGCCCGCCATTCGACGAAGCTGGTGCCGATCCTGCCCGACGAGATCGAGATCCGCCGCACCTTCTGGCTGGTGACCCATGAAGACCTGCACGAGATCGCCCGCGTTCGTGCCGCGATGCGCTTCATCGCCGAGGAAGTCTCGAAGAACCGTGCAGAGTTCCTGCCCCGGATCACTGCCACCAGCACCTGACCACCCGACCGCAAAGCGACCGGGCGTCGTGGCGCTGTCATTCCTGTGCGGGCATTACTGTGCGGGCTTGCGCGCGAAATCGTCGATGGTGATCCCGCCATTGGCATTCTTGTCGAGCTGGGCGAACCACTTGGCCGTGCTGGTCTGGAACTCGGCCAGCGTCACCAGCTTGTCGCCATCGGCATCGGTCGCGGCCATCGTCATGCCATCTGCCATCTTCTGCATCTGCGCGCGCTGCTGGCCCTCGTAGCCCGCCACGTCATTGGCGCGCGCCTCGTCGAAGACCGCGTGTTCCTCGGCGTCGAGCTTGCCGTCTTCATTGGCATCGAAAGAGGCAAAGACATCCGAGCGCATCTGCTCCAGCTCGGCCAGCGTGGCCGTGCCGTCGCCATCGAGATCCCACGTGGACATGAACTGCTCGCCGGGGGTCTCTGCCTGAGCGGCGAAGGGGAGCGCGGTGAACAGCGCCGCGATCAGAATGGAGGTCTTGGTCATCTCGGATCATCTCTCTGACTTGGCCGCACCGCAGAGGGGCGGCCTGTTTTCGGGTTGCCCGGAGGATGTAGACAGTGCGGCGCGTCACAGAATGTGCCAGATCGCCGCGCGGCGTTTGTGCCGCAGGCCGCTTGAGCGGCGCTCATGATCTTGGCGCGGATTATTCCGATGCACAGAGGTGGCCCAGCCCCCTGCCCGGCTGCTATCACCTGCCCCACAGTCACCGGCACGTCGCTCAGCCGCGACGGAATGTCGAAAATCCACCCTGTCCCGCGTCGGTTTCGGGCAATTCTGCGCATACGAGGAGAGATTCGCATGGCACAGATCACCTTGGTCTATTGGCGTGACATCCCGGCCCAAATCATTGCGGGCAAGGGACGGCGTGGCGTCAAGAAACCGCTGCCCGAACGGTTCGAGCAGGCGATCGACCGCGCGGCTATGAAGATCGGCGCCCGCGACAGCGACGCCTATCTGGCCGAGTGGCGCAAGGTGGCTTCGGGTGAAGAGCCCGGCGACGATGCCGAAGCGGCCGAAGCCGTGCTGGCGCGTATTCTCTCTGACTATGACGACGCGCGGTTGCGTGCGTTGATTGCCAATGACGGCTGGAACACCCAGCCCGACGCGTAAGGGAGAATAGGCGCATGGCTCTTGTGAATTTCCGCCGCGAGGCCAAGACCCCGGCTCGTCCGCCGGTCAACGGCAAGATGACGGCTCTGCTGGAGGGCGCCTCGGTCGAGGTGATGCCCCGCACCGCCGCCAAGGTGGAAAGCTTCGCGCCTTTGTTCGCGAAGGGCTCCCGCGTCTATATCGCTCATATCGACGGCACCCCGATCGAGGAGATGCTCGCCACCGCCAAGCGTCTGCGCGAAGAGGGTTTCGAGCCGATGCCGCACTTTCCCGCGCGCATCATCCGCGACGAGGCACAGCTCAACGACTGGGTCGCGCGCTATCGCGGCGAGGCAGGCGTCGAGCAGGCGCTGCTGCTGGGTGGCGGCGTGGCCGAGCCGAAGGGCGAGTTCCACTGCGCGATGCAGATGATCGAAACCGGCGCGTTCGACGGCTTCGCGCGTCTGCACGTCGCCGGCCACCCCGAGGGCAACCGCGACATCGACCCCAAAGGCGGTGAGGCCGAGGTGATGGCCGCGCTGAAACTCAAGCAGGATTTCGCGAACCGCACCGATGCGGATATGGCGATCGCCACGCAATTCGCCTTCGAGGCCGGTCCGATCCGCGACTGGGCCAAGCGTCTGGAAGCCAACGGCATCGAAATGCCCGTCCATCTGGGCATCGCGGGCCCCGCGAAACTGCAAACGCTCCTGAAATTCGCCATCGCCTGCGGCGTCGGCCCTTCGCTGAAAGTGCTGCAAAAGCGCGCCCGCGACGTGACCAAGCTGCTCATGCCCTTCGAGCCGACCGAATTGCTGGCCGATCTGGCCGCCGATTGCCCGTCGAATATCGAAGCCGTGCATTTCTTCCCGCTGGGCGGTATCACCGCGACAGCCAATTGGATCGCCGAACAGAGAGGCCATGAATGACCCGCACCGTCCTTGAGTCCAAAACCAAAACCGTCGTGATCGGCTTTGACGAGCCCTTCTGCGTCATCGGTGAGCGGATCAACCCCACCGGCCGCAAGAAGCTGGCCGCCGAGCTGGAGCAAGGTGATTTCTCGACCGTCGAAAAAGACGCGCTCGAGCAGGTCGCCTGCGGCGCCACGGTTCTGGACATCAACTCGGGCGCGGTGTTCTCGAACAAGATGGCCGAAGACCCGCGCTATGCGGATAACAACTTCGTCGAACCCTCGCTGATGCGCGACCTGATCAACTGCGTGCAGGGCGTGATCGATGTGCCGCTCTGCATCGACAGCTCGGTTCCGGCGGCGCTCGAGGCGGGTCTCGAAGCCGCCGAAGGCCGTCCGCTTCTGAACTCGGTCACCGGCGAGGAAGAGCGTCTGGAACTGGTTCTGCCGCTGGTGAAGAAATACAACGTGCCGGTCGTCGCGATCTCGAACGACGACACCGGGATTTCCGAAGATCCCGACGTGCGTTTCGCCGTGGCCAAGAAGATCGTCGAGCGCGCCGCCGATTTCGGCATCCCCGCGCATGACATCGTCGTCGATCCGCTGGTGATGCCGGTGGGCGCGATGGCCTCCGCGGGCCGTCAGGTCTTCACGCTGGTCAACCGCCTGCGCGACGAGCTGGGCGTGAACACCACCTGCGGCGCGTCGAACATCTCCTTCGGCCTGCCGAACCGCCACGGGATCAACGGGGCCTACCTGCCGATGGCGATCGGCGCGGGCATGACCTCGGCCATCATGAACCCGGTGCGCAATCAGGAGATGGAGGCGATCCGCGCCGCCAACCTGCTGATGAACCACGACCCGAACGGGATGGAATGGATCCGCCTGTCGAAGACGCTCGACGCGATGAAAGAGGGCGGCCTCAGCTTCGCCGAAGCCTCTGCCGCTGCAGCGACCTCCTCGGTCGGTGGACGCCGCGGCGGGCGCCGTCGCCGCGCCTGATCCGCCCCACGAAGACTGTCGAACGCCCGGGGCTCGCTCCGGGCGTTTCGCATTTTGCGCATCGCGTTTCTTCCAGCCCGGAGTGGCGGCCCTTGCAGCGGCGATTGTTGCGCAAACAGGAACAAATCTTCTCTACATCCGCGACAATGGCGATCATCACCTCGCGATTCGCAGATCCGTGATCAATCCGAGCCCCTGCGCACAGAAACCGCCCCATTCAGCGATTTGCAGCCTTGGCAGGGCAGCAAACCGGCGGGATGTCGCCGCTTCAGGGCGCGCAGGCTCAAAATTCCAATTGTAAGGCAAAGATTTACTGGTCGGGCTTAAACCCGTATGTGTACCTTTGCGGCAACGAACAGGGATCACACGCTGCCATGCGCTTAGCATTCAAAACGCTCAGCGCGGCCTCCCCGGCGCCAACGCGCCTCGGGACGGCACCGCGCACAGGCCTGCTGAACGGCGCGTCCCCCGGACGTGCTGCGGCGCGGGCGGGCACGCTTGCTGCGCTGATCATCGCGGGCGCCCTCGCCGCCTGTTCGACCAACAGCCCCGAAGTGACGACCGCCCGCGGCACGGCCCAACTGCTCGATCTGTCCGCGCCCGATCTGGCCCCGGGGCTCAAGAACGGCCCCCCGTCTGAGCGGCTCCCCGATAACAGCCATCTGGGCGCCGACTTCATGGAGCTCAGCTTCTTCCTCGAATCCGGGCGCGCCCTGCCGCGCTTCACCCGGTTCGAAGGCCCGGTCTCGATCACGCTCGCAGGCAACGCGCCGCCCCTGGCGCAGACCGAGCTTGGTCATCTGGTCCACCGGCTGCAGCGCGAGGCGGGGCTGAACGTCTCGACCGAGCCGGGCAATGCGAACACGATCTCGGTGCAATTCGTACCCAAACGACAGATGCGCCGCGAAGTTCCCAATGTCGCCTGTTTCGTGGTGCCCAATGTCGAAAGCTGGACGGATTACCGCAACTCGCATGCCGACGAGGCCAGCGATTGGGCCAAGCTGACGCAGCGCCACTCCGCCACCGTGTTCATCCCGGCCGACTCCACGCCGCAGGAAATCCGCGATTGCCTGCATGAGGAGGTCAGCCAGGCGCTCGGGCCGGTGAACGATCTCTACCGCCTGCCCGACACGGTCTGGAACGACGACAATTTCCACACCGTGCTGACCAAGTTCGACATGACGATCCTGCGCGCCTATTACGATCCGGCGCTGCATACCGGCATGAGCCCCGCCGAAGTGCGTGCGGCCCTGCCCGCGATCCTGTCGAAGATCCACCCCTCGGGCGGTTCGATGCACGCCCTGCCCGCCGATCCGACGCCGCGCGCCTATGTGAAGGCGATCACCACCGCGCTCGGCCATGGGGCAAGCGACAAGCGCCGCCGCGCCGCTGCCGAACGCGCCACGAAGATCGCCACCAGCCGGGGCTGGCATGACAGCCGCGCGGCCTTCGCGTGGTTCGCGGTCGGGCGGCTGACGATGAAGACCGACCCCGAGAAAGCGGTCGCCGCCTATAAGAAGGCAGGCCGGATTTATCGCGCGACGCCCGGCGCGGAAATTCAGGCCGCACATATCGACATGCAGCTTGCGGCCTACGCGCTTGGCACGGGTCGCGCGCAGGAGGCAGTGTCGCTGGTGAACCGCGCGCTGGCCTCGGATGTGTCGAGCGAGAACGCCTCGCTGATGGCCACGCTCTACATGATCCGCGCCGAAGCCTATGGCCAACTGGGTGACGCGACGAAGGAACATCAGGCCCGTCTCGACATGCAGCAATGGGCGCGCTATGGCTTTGGCTCTGACGCGGCGGTGAAACGCCGCGCGGATGAGGTGGCGGCCCTCGCCAATGCGGGCGCTCGCGTGAACTGACCGCAAAAGGCGGACCGGGCGCGCCCGGACCAAGACCGTAAGGGGGCGCAGCATGTATGTTCTGGCAGGTGTCGTGATCGGGCTGATCTGGGGCGACTGGAAGGCCCGCAAACGCGGCGGCAACAAGCTCGACCGGGCGCAATATGCCGCTGTCCATGCGATCGGGCTGGCGCTGGTGGGCCTCTTCGTCACCGTGATCATCAACCGCATCTGGGCATAATCGGAGGGCGGCGATGTTCCTGCCATTCTTCGATGCTCTGCGGCGCGGCGGTGTCCCCGTCTCCTTACGCGAATATCTGAGCTTCCTCGAAGGGCTGGCCGCTGGCCTGTGCACCTACGACATCGACGGTTTCTACTATTTCGCCCGCGCCGCGATGGTGAAGGACGAACGCTTCCTCGACCGCTTCGACCGGGCGTTCTCCGAGGCCTTTTCGGGGCTGGAGGCGATCACGCCGGACGATGTGCTCAACGCCGTCGATCTGCCCGAGGAATGGCTGCGCAAACAGCTGGAGAAACACCTCACCGACGAGGAAAAAGAGCAGATCGAGGCGCTTGGCGGGTTCGACAACCTGATGGAGACGCTGAAAAAGCGGCTCGAGGAACAGAAAGGCCGCCATCAGGGTGGCAGCAAATGGATCGGAACCGGGGGCACCTCGCCCTTCGGCGCTTACGGCTACAATCCCGAAGGCGTGCGGATCGGACAAAAGGAAAGCCGCCACCAGCGCGCCGTGAAGGTCTGGGACAAGCGCGAATACAAGAACCTCGACGACCAGGTCGAACTCGGCACGCGTAACATCAAGGTCGCGCTACGGCGGCTCCGCCGTTTCGCGCGCGAAGGTGCGCCGACCGAACTCGATCTCGACGGCACCATCAAGTCGACCGCCCATCAGGGCTATCTCGACATCAAGATGGTCCCGGAGCGCCGCAACAAGATCAACGTGTTGATTTTCTTCGATGTTGGCGGCTCGATGGACAGCCACATCAAGCTCTGCGAGGAACTCTTTTCGGCGGCCCGCACCGAGTTCAAGAACCTCGAATATTTCTACTTCCACAATTGCCTCTATGAAGGCGTCTGGAAGGACAATCGCCGCCGCCACACGGAGAAGATGAATACCTGGGACGTACTCCACAAGTACCCCTCCGACTACAAGGTGATCTTCGTTGGCGACGCCACCATGTCACCCTACGAAATCACCTATGCGGGCGGCTCCGTGGAACACTGGAACGAGGAGCCGGGCGGCATCTGGCTCGAGCGCGTCAACCAGATCTACGAAAGCTGCGTCTGGATCAATCCGATCCCCGAGCGGCACTGGGAGTACACGCCCTCGCTCCAGATCATCAAGCAGATCATGGGTGAGCGCATGTATCCGCTGACGCTCGAGGGTCTCGATCACGCGATGCGCGAACTTTCACGCTAGACGATCAGCGCTTCGTATCGCGGTCGATCCTCCCATCCACCAGGTGAATGTTGCGGTCGGTTGCCTCCGCGAAACCGGGTTCATGCGTCACCGCAACAACGGTCCTTCCCTCCTCGCGCACCAGCTTCGCGAAAATCTCTTGCACGATCTGGCTGTTCTTGCTGTCGAGATTGCCCGTCGGCTCGTCGGCGAGAATGAGCGCCGGGTCATTGGCAAGCGCCCGGGCAATCGCCACGCGCTGGCGCTGGCCGCCGGAAAGTTGATCCGGCCTTTTCCTGGCCTGGTCCGCGATATCGAGCTCTTCGAGCAACCGGTGCCCCCGCTCATCCATCTGTCTTTCGCTCATGCCGCCGAGCCGCCGCATGGGCAGCATCACATTGTGAAGGACGGAGAATTCCGGAAGCAGAAAATGAAATTGAAAGACGAAGCCAATCTTGCGAAGCCGCATCGCCGCTAGTTCGTCTGCGTCGAGCACGGTCGTATCTTGTCCCTCAAGCAGCACCCGCCCCGACGTCGGTACATCGAGCAGCCCAAGCAGGTAGAGAAGCGAGGACTTGCCCGAACCAGAAGGCCCCGTGACGCTGACGAATTCGCCATGACCGATGCCGACATCGATATCGCGAACCAGCGTCACCGGCACCGCTTCCTGAAGAATACGGGTGACGCCGCGCGCTTCGATGAGCGCTTCCCCGCTCATGCCGCCCCCCGGATGATATCCACCGGACGAACCTGAGAGGCTTTCCGCGCCGGGTACCAGGCGGCGCCTACCGCCGAAAGAAGCGAGAAAAATCCGCCCAGAGCAAACTGGAAGAAGCCGCGATCGAGCACGATATGCTGCTTCTCCGACATGCCGGGAATGGTGAACTCGATGGAAGCAAGCATCTGCAGCAGCACGAGTCCGATGCACCAGCCGAGTAGCATGCCGACGACACCGACGACCGCCCCCTGTACGAGGAAGATCGCCTGAATATCGAAAGCGCGAAAGCCCATCGACATGAGGATCGCTATATCTCGCCGCTTTTCCATCACGATGGTCGAGATGATGTTGAAAATGCCGAAGGAAGCGACGACCATGATTGCGCCGACGATCGAATAAGTAATCGTGTTACGGATCACGAAGAGTCCGAGGAAATCGCGGTTTACTTCCTGCCAGGATTCCGAGCGATACCCCCATCGGCTTTCGATGCGCGCCGCGAAATCCTCCGCCTGGTCGGGATCGCCGATCTTGATCCGGATCCTGTTGGCGATGAATGGCTTGTCCAGCAGCACCTGCGCATCCTTGATCAGCATGTAGACCTGCCCCTCGTCGAGCAGAAGATTGCCTGTGCTGAAAATGCCCACCACCTTCATGCGCCGGACGAGCCCTGTCGGCGAAACGACCGTCGCAAGATCGTCCATTCTCAGGCCAAGCCTGTCGGACATTCCCCGTCCGATGACTATTCCTTGCGACGCCGTTTTAAGCCGCATCAGACTGCCCTCTCGCATGTCGCTTTCGACAGTCGTGAGATAGCGCTCCTTTTCAGGGTCGATGCCGGTAATTGACGCTCCGACATCCTTGCTCGCGTAACGCACAATGGCTTGCCCCGTCAGTGCAGCCTCGGCGATCACGCCTTTTTGTTGCGAGAGTTCGTCGACGATGGCGCCATAGTTCTTGATGCCACGTAGATATTCGCGCGGCTTCGTGTTCGTGAGCTCGACGGTTGCTTCCGGCATGGCGAGGAAAACCGGCTGCTTCGCCGCCGTACGAAACTCATCCTTCATCGTGATGTGCGGCGCGTTGTTCACCAGCCGCTGCACGAGATCGTTTTCCGATCCGGACATCACCGACGAAGTAGCGATGAAGAAGCCCACACCGAGCGCGACGCCCAGCGTCGAAACGATGGTCTGGCGCCGCCGGTGAAGAAGCTGCGCCGCGGCGATGCTGATGGCGACCCGCCAGAACACTTTTACCCTCGCCTATGAGGAGGCGGCGGAGACTGGCCTCGTCCGCACGCTGTCTCCTTCCGAAAGACCCGATGGCGGATCGGCAATAACGCTCGCATCCTCCGCAAGGCCTGAGAGAATCTCGGCGTTGGATTCGCCCACCGCGCCGAGCTCGACTTCCTGCAATCGCGCCACACCGTCTGAAACAACCCAGACGGATTTTCCCGACAATGATGAAATGGGAACGAGCAGCGCATTATCCTCGTGCCGCACGACGATGTTGATTTCGGTCGTCATGCCGGAAATGAGAGGTGTGCCTTCCGGCAGCGCAAGATAGACCCGGTAGGTCCGGCCGACAGGGTCCCCGTAAGGGGTGATGCGGACCACTCTCGCATCAAGAGCGCGCCCCGGAAAGGCATCGGCTCGGATCAGAGCCTCCTGCCCCGGCTTGACCTTGACGATATCTTCCTCATCCACCTCCGCATCGATCTGCAGTTCGGTGGGATCGCCAACCATGAAAAGGATCTGGCCGGGTTGCACCATGTCCCCGACCTTGATCCTGTTTTCGGAGCGCAGCACCTCGCCGGAAATCGGCGCCGTGATGAAATGATCGTCGAGCCGCGCTTTCGCCCCCCTGTAAGCGGCGACGGCTGCGGAATGTGCGCTCTCGGCCTGATCGAGGGTCGCCTGGCTCGCATTGCCCGTGCGTCTGAGCTGGCGAGCACGATTGAGTTCCGCTGCGGTAAGCTTTATTCGCGCGGCAAGTTCCTGCACACGCGTGATGTCCTCGCTCGCCTCGATAACAGCGAGTATGTTGCCTTGATTCACGGGTTCACCTTCGTGCTTCAGCACTTCGGTGATTGGCCCGGCAATCTTCGTTCCCACGCGTGCATAGCGGAGAGGCTCCACCGTTCCGGTGGCATAGACCGCTTCCACCGCATCGCCCCGGTGTGGAGGCGTCGTCGCGACCTCCGGAGGCTGAAAATAGGTGAAATAGACGAAGATGATTGCCGCGAGGATGACCGCGGCTGCGCCGCCTGTCCAGATTGAACGTCTTTGCAAAACGCCTCCACCGATGCCTCGGGCTGTTCACGTGACCTTGCTTATAGCAGAAGATGGCAGGACGGCGGCATCCGGGGACAACTCCAGGGGCGGAATGCCGCAGACCACCGGATAAGGGGATAAAACATGAAGGAAAAAATGATTCGGAGCGTCGCCTGGGCAGACCTTGCGGTAACTTTACCCTTCGCCCTGCCCTTTGTCGCGGAAGCGGTGATCGCACTTATATATTTTCTCGACCAGCGGCTCGGTTTCGGCACGCCATCAACTCTCTTCGAGATGGGACCTCTGGCGATAATGTTCGTGCACATCATGGGAGTTCTAGGGGTGGTGTGGGCTCTTGCCAGACTTTGTATGCCGTCCCCGCTTCTCGCCCGCATCGACGCAACCGCACGGCTCGTTGTTGCCGCACTCATTGTCTACGCCATCGCGCAGGGAACAACACCGGTGCTTTGGGTGTTCGTGCTGACGGAGATAGGAGGTAGCGCACTCCAGTTCTTGTTGTTTCGCTCCAAATGAAGTGCCCGTTCGTTCGCGTCAATGAAAATCACGGCTGCGGGGGACGAACCGGGCGGCACGTATCCGCTTCTGCTCTTCCTTGCCGTAATTGCCACCCCCGGAATCTTGCCCCGGATGCTTTGCACCATCCGTGCGAGCGATGACCGCTTCTCCGAAATTTTCCGAGGACAGCAATCCAAGCTCACCAGTCCAGTCTTCGAGATCGTCAGCAATGATATGGATGACGATACCTTCTTTCTGAACGCGGCCGCGCACGAGCATTAGCCTCGAAGTAAGAACGACACGGCGTCGTTTCTCATAAAGTTTCGGCCAGATGACGACATTGGCGATGCCCGTCTCATCTTCCAGCGTCGCGAAGATCACGCCGCTGGCAGTACCGGGCCGCTGACGAACGAGTACGAGTCCTGCAAGTGTCACGTGACGTCCATTCTCGATCGCTTTCAATTCCGCATTAGGCATGATGCGTTGCGTTGCAAAACGCATCCGCAGGAAAGAAATGGGATGTGCCTTCAGCGAAAGCCGCAACGTCGCATAGTCGAGAACGACATGCTCACCCAACGGCATCGCAGGTAAGCTCATCTCATCCTCTCGCTGCAGCCCCCCCTCCTCCAATGCCGCAAAAAGCGGCAAGGAAGCGGGCATTTTGCCGTTGTGTCCGTTTGCATATCCACCAAGGCCGCGCACAGCCCAGAGTGCTTCGCGACGATCCAAACCGATGGACCGGAATGCATCTGCATCCGCAAGGTGCTCAATGACGCGAGGATAAAGCCCTGTCCTGAGCCAGAAATGGCGCACAGAGTCGAAGCCGCCTCCACGCATCTCTTCTATTTGCCGCGCCGTTTCCTCCTGCACACCTTTGACCTGCCGATAGCCAAGCCGGACGGCAAACTTACCCAGCTGCGTCTCCTCGAGAGTGCAGTCCCAATCGCTGTAATTTACATCGACCGGACGCACCTCGACACCATGTTCACGCGCATCGCGAACAAGCTGGGCGGGTGCATAGAAACCCATCGGTTGGGAATTGAGAATTGCGGCACAGAACACATCAGGATAGTGACACTTGAGCCAGGCAGAAACATAAGTCAGCAGTGCAAAAGCGGCGGCATGACTCTCTGGAAAACCATAATCGGCAAACCCCTCGATCTGCTTGAAGCAGCGTTCTGCAAAATCCGGCTCGTATCCGTTTTCGATCATGCCACTGATGAACTTCTCGCGATATATGCCGATAGTGCCGGACTTTCGAAAAGTCGCCATGGCGCGGCGCAGCTGATCTGACTCACCCGCTGAAAATCCTGCCGCAACAATGGCAATCCTCATCGCCTGCTCTTGAAAAAGAGGTACCCCGTAGGTTTTCTCCAGCACTTCACGAAGCTCCTCCTTCGGATAATCTATCTCCTCTTCTTTGTTACGCCGTCGAAGATAGGGATGGACCATATCGCCCTGTATCGGCCCCGGCCGCACAATCGCCACTTCCACGACGAGATCATAGAACGTCCTGGGTTTCAGACGCGGCAGCATGGACATCTGCGCACGGCTCTCGACCTGGAACACACCGACGGCATCTGCTTCGCACAGCATCTCGTATACTTTCTCGTCGCCTTGCGGTACGTCCGCCAGCGTCAAGCGCTTGCCATAATGCTTCCCAAGAAGGTCAAAGGCCCGGCGAATACAGGTCAACATGCCGAGCGCCAGCACATCGATCTTGAGAATTCCAAGCTTGTCGAGATCGTCCTTGTCCCATTCGACGAAGGTTCGTCCTTCCATTGCCGCATTCTGTATCGGTACCACCTCTTCAAGGGGACCCTGAGTGATGACGAAACCGCCTACATGCTGCGACAGATGACGAGGGAAACCGATGAGATCGCTTGCAAGCCTCAATGCGAGACGTAGCTGCGGATTATTGGGGTCGAGACCTATCTCCCGGGCATCAGAAGCCGATATGCCGGTACTTGACCACCCCCAGGTCGAGCGTGACAAGGCCGTTATCACATCTTCAGATAGTCCGAATACCTTGCCCACGTCGCGAATTGCGCTCCGCGAGCGATAGCTGATCACCGTCGCCGCGATACCGGCTCGATGCCGTCCATACTTCTCGTATATGTACTGAATAACGTCTTCGCGGCGCTCGTGTTCGAAATCCACGTCGATATCAGGAGGTTCGTTCCGGTCTCGCGACACGAAACGTTCGAACAGAAGATTGATCTCGGAAGGATTGACCGACGTGATTCCAAGGCAGAAACAAACCGTTGAATTCGCTGCAGATCCCCTGCCTTGACAAAGAATTTTCTTCTCTCGCGCAAAGCGCACTATGTCATACACGGTCAAAAAATAAGGCGCATATCTCATCTCGTGGATGAGACTGAGTTCATGCTCTATGGCCTCTCGAATCTTTTTGCTGACACCACCCGGAAAATACCTCTTTGCGCCCTCCCATGTCAGACGCGTCAACATCTCCTGTGGTGTTTCGCTTTCCGAAAAGCTGTCGGAAGGATATTCGTATCGCAACTCGTCCAGGGAAAAACTGCAACGCGCGAGGATTTCTTGCGGTGCCGCCAGAGCATCAGGCCAATCCGCAAATAACCGCTCCATCTCTTCAACGCTTTTGATATGCCGCTCGGCATTGGGAGAAAGACGGAAACCTGCCTCCTCCAGGGTGCAGTGTTCGCGAATGCAGGCAAGCACATCATAAAGGGGTTTCCGTCCCGGCTCGTGATAGAGAACATCGTTTGTCGCAACGAGAGGAATATTTGCGTCGTTCGAAATCCGGGCAAGAACAGCGTGCCGGCGCCGGTCGTCTCCACGATAGAGAGGTACGAGACCAATCCAAACGGATTCCGGAAAGGCCTTTGCAAGCGCTTCGAGATTGCCCTTGAACTCATTACCCGGAACAACCGGCGGCATCGCGATAAAACAAAGCCCATCACCATGAGCAATGACATCTCTTATAGTGATATGACATTCGCCTTTCGGTGCGCGCCGATTACCAAGTGTCAAAAGTTTCGTCAGACGCCCATAGGCATCGCGGTCCCGCGGATAGGCTGTAACTTCGAAACCGTCCTGCAAGACAAGTCTTGTCCCGACAACAAGCCTTATTCCCACTTCCTTTGCTGCTGCGTGGGCACGCACTACCCCAGCCAATGTGTTCCGGTCTGCTATGCCAATAGCGGAAAGGCCAAGCTTCTGAGCAGTCAGGACAAGCTCTTCGGCGTGAGAAGCTCCACGCAGGAAGCTGAAATTACTCGCCGCTGCAAGTTCCGCAAAAGGCATGCTCATTCGTACACACCATGCAGAAACCAGCTCGGCGCTTCGCTACCACGGCAGTAAAGCCCTTCACGAAATAGCCAGAAGCGGCGACCATCCTCATCTTCCACACGGTAATAGTCGCGCGTCCGCTGCCTGTTGCCGCGCCACCATTCGGGCGTAATTCGTTCCGGCCCCTCCGAACGTGCGACGCGATGGAGAATCCGACGCCAGCGGAAAATACGGGGAGGTCCTTCTGGTACCTCGGCAATGACATCCACGGCCTCCGGCATGGGCAGCAGCCGCACGGGCCGAGGAAGACTGCCTCCGAGCATGGAAGCACGGTGTTGATCTCTATGCATCGTCCAGCCACGCATGGACGGCGTAAGTCCGCGAAGGGCAACAACATCGGTAAAGGCACGCTCAGGAATATGGCTTGCCCTTGGTTCCAGCCGCACAACACGATCAGGGCCAAGTCTGTTGCTCAGCCGGTCCAGAAAACCTTCGAGATTTTGCCGACATACTTCGCTTCCACCGAAACTGTTTTGGGCGGGTAACAAGGGTTCCACTGCAAGACAGGCAAGCGTGATTCCGTCGATACCGAACCCTGCATCAAAGTCATCACCTGCCTGCGCAAGCTTTTCGCGAAAGAGCCGCGCCAGATGTTCTGCTTCATGCGAAGGCCTTCCGGTGCCGGCTCGAAGCCGCACCACCTCCCCATCAACGCGAAAAAGATGCAATTCAAGCTGCCGGGCTCCCTGTTGCTCACGTTGCAGTACCTCACAAAGATCGCCTGTCACCCGGAGGACAGCCTCCTCAATATGCCCGAGTTGTGTAAGTCCCTCTGCGAAAGACAGTTGCGCGCGATAGAGAACAGGCGGCGATATAGGCGAAATAGGCTCAGGCTCGAAGCCAAGTGCTTCATCGAGACGCCGAGCTACCACCTCACCGAAACGCGCGGCAATCGGCGCGCGAGGCTTGCCATAGAGATCTCCTGTCCGCTTCAACCCAAGACGCATGAGAGCATCGGCTATCGCGCTATCGAGTCGAAGCGCCGCTACAGGCAAATCATGCAGCGCACTCGCCTCTCCATCCTTCTGCACGATCGAGAAAGGATGAGGACCATAGCGAGCCATCGCCCAGGCCGCGCCCGGCGTTGAAGCGATAGCGGCGCGAACGGTGAGCTTCAACTTGTTGAAGCGTCCATGGAGGTTTGCCAGCAGCGCTTCTTCACCCCCGAAGAGATGCGCACAGCCCGTGATGTCGAGCAGAATTCCGTCTGGCTCTGCATCTCTGCCAACGGGATCCATCGTCGCCCATGGCGTGTAATGACCGCACCAGCGAGCAATGTGCTGAAGCGCCTCCCGATCGCCGTCGCTATCGGCAGGATGCAATTCCAAAGAAGGACAAAGCGCCATGGCGTCCGGCACGAGCTGTCCCTGCTCTACTCCAGCAGTCTTGGCAAGCTGATCGCATGCGGCAATACGAACACCACCGGCCCCCGAACGTGCAATCGCCCTGGGTCTCTTTGCAACCTTGCCGTGCCGCCTCTCAAGATCGCGGTAAAGCCGCTCGATGGGCCAAAAAGGCAGCCAGAGCGAAACAACTCGCCTTTCGCTCCTCATGTTCGCACCACAAATTCAGAACAAAACAAGAACGAAATTATGACGTCTTGCGGCCAGGATGGCGAGTCGAATCCGCCTAACTTTCCGCCCATTCATTGCCCAAATTGGGAGTAGCCTTAGGTTGCTGGAACAGGCGCCCTGAGCATCGGGAGACAGAAGCATGTTACGATTTTCATACGCGAAACGGCTGGCTTGCGGTTTGATTTTGGCCCTTCCGATTGCCTTGGGCGCTTGCAGCGATCCTGCCGCCGAACAAGCACGGCTCGACGCGATAGATCATCAGAATTGCGTGGACCTCGGCTTCAAGCCAGAAACCGAAGCCTATGGAAACTGCCGCCTCAAGATGAAGGAAATCCGCGCAAAAGAAGAAGGCAACCGTTCTCCGAATGTCGGCTTCGGTGTGGGTATTGGCGTAGGACTCTGATCTCGGGAGTTTCAGTCATGCGTATCATGCGAAACATTCTGGTTGTCGCGGCGCTCGCTACTCTTGCTGCATGCGTCAGCCCGCAGGAACAAGCAGCTCGGACGGCAGCAGAGCGACATGCCGACGAAATCGAATGCAAGAAAATCGGCTTCACGGAAGGTACGGAAGCGTTTGCCGACTGTATGCTGAGGCTGAAGGAAATTCGTGCGCAGGAAGAAAACACGCGCGCCTTGAGACGCGCGCGCACACCTTCGCCTTGGTGGGGACCCTATCCCGGCTATCCCTATCGTTATTATCCTCCCTATTACTGGTGAGCTGAATTTCACGCGATCTGCCGGAGAGGCGAAGCCGAAGGAGATGCCGTAAGGGCAGGTCTAGCGCCGTCATTTCCTTCCGCCTGAGACACAGCCGTAAAAGCCCCCTTCATCGCATTCCATTCCAGCAACCATGATGCTGGCTTTCCGCCCCGTGCACGCGAGAGTTCGACTTTCCAGCGCGGTGCACCGGGCAGTTTTTCCTCTGGGGTCACATAAGGAACGGGGCTACTTCTCGCCGAAGCGATACGCCACCGGGTGATGGCAACGCTCGCACCTTCTTTGGCATGCCCGGTGAAAAGAACGGCCGGCACTCCGGATGTTTCAGCCGCAAGTTGCAGTCTTCTTGTCGCAGCAAGACTGAGCACAGGAGAGCGTCCGTCGATCTCGCCGACAACGATCGAGAAGGCACGGCTTCGCAGCGCCTCCTCTATCGTCCACAAACAGTCGGCATCGGAAGCCGGAAACGCGTGTATCAACCTTTCCGGTTCCATACCGAAAGCGGAAAGACCTGGTCCGTAAAGCCGCCCCATGTCGAAAGGTGGCTTGGCCGTTTCACACCACAGGACGGGAAGAGACACGTCGCGGCTGGCCCTGATAATGAGTGAAATGAGAAACCCCGTTGCCGCCCCCATATCCCGATAAGCAGCCGCCGCAACTTCATG
>NZ_DFRG01000173.1:5501-5937 GCF_002378135.1 Thioclava sp. UBA3469 | reverse complement strand
CATCTTCGGGTCGATCATGATCAGGCGGCACTCTTCCGGCGTCAGACGGTAGAGCAGCGACAAGATCATCGTGTTGATCGCCACCGATTTACCCGAGCCGGTCGTCCCTGCGATCAGCAGGTGGGGCATCTTGGCGAGGTTGGTCACGATCGGCTCACCGCCGATGGTCTTGCCCAGAGCCAGCGGCAGCTTGATGTTCTTGTCGTCGAAATCTCGCGCCGAGAGGATCTCGCGCAGCACGACCTTTTCGCGGTGATCGTTCGGCAGTTCGATACCGATCACCGAGCGGCCCGGCACGGTCGAGACACGTGCCGACAGCGCCGACATCGAGCGGGCGATATCGTCGGCCAGACCGATCACGCGGCTGGCTTTCAGACCCGGCGCGGGCTCGAGTTCATACATCGTGACGACGGGGCCGGGGCGGACCGAGACGATC
>NZ_DFRG01000173.1:4566-5153 GCF_002378135.1 Thioclava sp. UBA3469 | reverse complement strand
GTCGAGCACGGTTTCGAGCATCCGCGCGTTCTCCTCCAGCGCCTCGTCGGAAAGCTGGTGGCGCTGGATCGTCGTGGGGTTGGTCAGCAGCGACAGCGGCGGCATCTCGAAGGGCGCGGTTTTCGGCTTCTCGAAAGCCATCTTCGGCTGCGCCTCTTCGATCGCACGACGCGAGGGGGCTGCGGGTTTCGCCGCAGGCTGCACGACGCGCTTCGGCTCGGGCTGCTTGATGACCTGACGGTCGAGACCACGCGCGGAGGCCGGGATCTCCGGCACGACGTCTTCCTCGATCCATTGCGCAGCGCCCGACTCGTCGAAGGAGTGCGGCTCGCCTGCGTAGAAATGCTCGGTGCGCATGTCGCGGGGATCGGCCTCGAAGCCTTCGTAATCCGGGTGGGTCCAGTCGCGGCTGTCATCGTCCGTGTAGTCATAACCCTGCGCGACCTGCTCAGCCGCCGTCATCTGCGGCTCGTCGGCACCGGCATAGGCCATTTCGGGCGCATGCTCGGCGGCAGCGGCAGGCGCGCCGAAGCCCGGCATGAACCGCGGTTTGGCCTTGAGCGGCGGCTCGGCGCGCAATTGCGGCT
>NZ_DFRG01000173.1:0-4230 GCF_002378135.1 Thioclava sp. UBA3469 | reverse complement strand
CCCGCAGCGGCGGCTCCTGATGCACGACCTGCGGCTGGCGCGGTGCGCGCGCGAGGCGCTTGGCGACGGCGGCCAGCACCGAGGCCGACGGACGCGGCGGCTCCGGCTCGGGGTCGGCGAAGGTCTCGGGCATGTCGTGATGCAGCGGGGCCTCAGGCTCGGGCGCGTAATCGGTCACGATCGGCGCCGACTTGCGGTTCTGCACCGCCTGGCTGATCCGGGCGCGAATGCGGTCCTCGGTCGGCGCTGCGGGCTGCGGCTGGTCGTCCCAATAGGGCTCGGTCTCGAACAGTTCGGGCGAGGCATCATAGGGATCGTAATCGGGTTCCACCGGACGACGGATGCGCGACAGGAAGGACGGGCGTGCCGCCGGGGCCGCTTCGACCTCGGGTGCCCAGTCATGCGCGGCGTAGGCCTGCTGCTCTTCCCAAGCCGCCAGCTCTGCGGCGCGTTCGGCTGCTTCGGCGCGGCGCTGACGCGCACGCTCTGCGGCCGAGCGAGCCCCCGTGACCGAGGCCGAAGCCCCCCGGCCCAGAATGTTCATCGCGCCGACATAGATCGCGACCGTGCCCAGCCACATGAAGCGCGTGATCGCCTGCAGCTCGGGCTTGGTGAAGCCGAGAACGAAGGTCGCCATCGCCAGCATCGCCGCGGCGAGGACCAGCGACAGAAGCTTCAGCCCAACCACGCCGGAAATCGGAACGATCCCCAGCATCGCGCCCGCGATCATGTCGCCGAAATGCCCACCGAGGCCGAAGGCCTGACCCCATTGATCGCCCGGCACCAGAAGCGCTGCGTAAACGGCGGCGACGGCCACGGCGATCGGGAAGAAGATCATCCGCGATACGAGGCGCTCCTCGCCGCGATGGGTGATCATGCGCAGACCCCAGGCCACCAGCGCCGCGGGCAGCAGCCACGCGCCGTGGCCTACGATCACGAACAGGGGCGAGGCGATCCCGGCGCCGATCCGGCCCAACCAGTTCTGCACCGGCTCATCCGAGGACGCCATCCAGCTTGGATCTTCGGGGTGATAGGAGAACAGCATCATCGCGGCGAGCAAGCCGAAGACGACCAGCAGCCCCCCTACCAATTCCTTGCCACGCCGCTCCAGAACGGCTTGCGTGTCCTGATCGAAAAGCGGATCGCGCTGTCGAACCTGATAAGATGCCATAACCTACCGTCCTCAACCGTATAGGCAGTCGCGGAGCTGCATCAGCCCGCGCTGCGTTTCTGCTTTTGGAGCGACCAGAGCCACTCTGATATATTTCTGGCCGGGGTTTTCCCCGTTCACCTCGCGCGCGAGATAGGCGCCCGGCAGCACGCGAATGCCGGTTTCTGTCCAAAGCTTGAGCGCCGCTGCCTCCCCGTCTTCGACGGGAAGCCAGAGGAAGAAGCCGCCCTGCGGCAGCTGGAAGCCATTGACGCCATCGAAGATCTGTCCCGCGATCTCGTATTTCTCGGCGTAGAGGCGACGATTTTCCGTGACATGGGCCTCGTCCGCCCAAGCCCGCTCGGCCACGCGCTGCAGCGGCTGCGGCAGCGGCGCGCCGGCATAGGCGCGCAGGCGACGGATATGTTTGATGCTTTGCGGCCCGGCAGCGAGGAAGCCCGAGCGCAGACCCGGCAGGTTCGACCGCTTCGAGAGCGAATGGAAAATCACCACGCGCTCGGGGTCGATGCCCTCCTCGGCGGCGACCTGTGCCGCACCGGGCGGCGGGGCCTCGCGCCAGATCTCGGAATAGCACTCGTCGGCGAAAACGATGAAATCGTGCTTCTCGGCCAGATGCAGCAGATCGGCCAGATAATCGCGGCTCGCGACTGCACCCTGCGGGTTCGAGGGCGAGCACAGATAGGCCACGGTGATGCGGTCCAGCACCTCAGGCGCAAGTGCCGAATAATTAGGCAAAAACCCCGTATCGGCGCCCGCGGGCACGAAAACCGGCTCCGCGCCGACCGCAGCCGCCGCCACCGCATAGACCTGATAGAACGGGTTCGGGATCGCGATCACGGGCGTTTTGCCGCGCTTTTGTTCGGGCGAAAGCGCCATCGCGGCGTTGTAAAGCCCCTCGCGGGTGCCGTTGAGCGCCATGATCCGCTCGGGGCCGATCTCGACCGAATAGCGCCGCTTGAGCCAACCCGAGATCGCGTCCAGCAATTCGGGCGTGCCGTCATTGGCGGGATATTTCCCAAACTCTCCAAGGCTTTGCGCGATCACATCGCCGACGAACTCGGGCATGGGATGGCGCGGCTCACCGATGGACATGGCCAAGACGTCGCCGCCCGGTTCATGCGAATCGAGCAGCGCGCGCAAACGCGGAAATGCGTATTCGGGCAGGTTCGAAAACCGCTCGGGAAAGTCCATCTGTGCCTCATCGAATGGGGTCTATGTCGCCCCTTATTGCCGACGAGGTTACAAAAGCTCCGCCGTTTCGTCCAGAAAAAGACAAGCTCCAGAGCGGGTTGACCACAAGAAATGTGGTTTTCAGGCCAGCGACGATTCGGCGGCCATGCCCAAACGCAGCAGCCGATCCTCCGTCATCGGCGGCGCCATCAGCGAAAACCCGCAGCTTGGGATGCCCGTCGGAAGGTTGAGCGCGCACAGCCCCAGCACGTTGCCAATCCGGGTGTTGCGCAGCGCGAGCACGTTCTCTTCCTGGAAATAGGCCTTGTCGCTGAGAAGGCGGCGGACATCGGGCGGCAGGATCGGCGAGGTCGGCACCAGCACGGCGTCATATTCCGCGGTCGCCTCCAGATAGGCGGCGCGATAGCCCGCCAGTTCGTGCCAGCCTTTCGCGTAATCCGAGGCCAGCGCGTCGCGCCCGCTGCGGAACCGCTCGAGGATCGCCGCGAACATCTTCTCGGGCGCGGCTTCGATCTCGTGCTTCCATTCGCCATAGGCTTCGGGGGCGAAGAGAACACCGGAAAGGTCCATCGCCTGACGCACCATCGGCAGCCCCCGCCGCTCGATCACCGCGCCCGCCTTGGCGAAGGCCTCGACGGCCCGCTCGAAGCCCTGCACCGGCTTTTCGCGGGTGCCCTCGAAGGGCAGCCCTTCCAGCACCAGAAGCCGCTTCCCCTTGAGGCTCGCGTCACGCAGATCGGGCGCGTTGCGCCGTTCGAGCAGCGCAAAGACATGAGCGGCATCCTCGACATTGCGCGTGATCGGCCCGACCGTGTCGAAGGTCCGGCACAGCGGCACGACACCTTTCGTCGTGATCCGCCCATGCGTCGTCTTCAGCCCCACGAGATCGTTCCACGCCGCCGGAATACGCACCGAGCCGCCCGTGTCCGAGCCAATCGCCGCCGCCGCCAAACCACGTGCCACCGACAGCGCCGCGCCCGAGGACGAACCGCCCGGCGCGAGTTCGGGATCATGAATATTCGGCGGCGTCGCGGTCATCGGGTTCACGCCAAGCCCCGAGAAGGCCAGTTCGGTCATATGCGTCTTGCCCAGACAGACCGAACCGCCCAGCGTGGCTTCGATCAGCACATCGGCGTCGCGCTCGGGCACACGCCCGGCCAACAGTCGCGAGCCCGCCTCGGTCGCGACCCCGGCGGTGTCGTAGAGATCCTTCCAAGACAGCGCGACCCCGTCGAGCATCCCGCGCCTGGTTCCCTGCTTGGCGCGCTGATGCGCGGCCATCGCCTCGTCGCGCGCCCGCTGCGGCGTGAGCCGCGCATAGATGTCCTCGGACGCTTCAGCCGCCTCCAGATAGGCCTCGGTCTGCTCCACCGGATCGAGCTGACCGGCGGCAATCGCCCGCCCTTGTTCCGCAGCCCCTGCCAACCGCCATTCCATGCCCGCCTCCTTCGTTCTTTCCGCCACGCTAGCGACAGTCCCGCGCATGGACAATCCCGCTTCCAGCGCCATAGTAAGCGCCATGAAACACGATTCAGACGTCATCATCGCGGGCGGCGGGCTCAACGGCCCCGCCTTGGCGCTTGCACTGGCCTCCGCCGGCCTTTCCGTGACCCTTGTCGACGCCGCCCCGGCACGCCAGCGCGCGACCGACACGTTCGACGGCCGCGCCTATGCGCTGGCGATCGCGTCGCAGAAATTGCTGCGCGCGATTGGCGTCTGGGACGGTCTGGCCGATCAGGCGCAGCCGATGATGGAAGTAAAAGCCGCCGACGGTCACGCAGGCGAAGGGGCGGCCCCTTTCTTCCTGCATTTCGACGCGCGCGAGCTGGATCAGGCGCCGGTCGGCTACATGCTGGAGGACCGCTACC
>NZ_DFRG01000086.1:0-3764 GCF_002378135.1 Thioclava sp. UBA3469 | reverse complement strand
GACGTGGTCGTGACCGGCAATCTCGATGCGATGTTCGAGTACGGCGACCCCGATGACGTGATCCTGACCCGAAACCCGAACACCCCGTTCGAGCGGCTGGGCCAGACCTCGCTCTACCGTTTCCCGATCGGCAAGCTGGCGCCACTGCGCGAGGAATTCCTCGCCGATCCTCAGGGCACGGCGGAGAAATACGTCTTCGAGCAGCGCTTCGTGACGCGGCGCACGCCGGGCGGCGTGAAGTTCTGGCCGAAGGGCTGGGTTGCGACCTTCAAGTGGCATTGCATCCGGCAATTCCCGATCAACTTCTTCGCGCCGCCGAAACTGCCGAAGGATGCGAAAGTCGTGATCTTCCCCGGCGGGCTGAACCCGATCGACGCGATCGAGGGGCGCTGGAACAGCCGCTCGACCCATATGGCGCCGATGGAGCATGTGAAGGCGGGCCTGCGCGGCGAGCGGGACGGCTCGATGCTGCGCCACCTGCGCCACTTCCTCTGGCCCACGAAATGGGTCGAGGAGAACTGGCGCAAGGATCCTTAACCGGTGATCCCGAGCCGCGCGGCCAGATCGCGGGCGCGCGTATCCTCTAGCGTATCCGCCTCGACGCTGTTGACCGTGCGCATCACCTTGCGGCGATAGGCCTCGCGCTTGGCCACAAGGTTCGGCCCGCGCGTGATCTTGGCCTCCAGGTCAGCTTTCGAGCGCGTGTAATAGTGGTTCAGCTGCACGGCGGCGGTGGAGTAGAACTCCGGCTTGTCGCGCGCGCTCATGTCGGATTTCATCCCGGCGTCGTTCCACGTCGCCTGCCCACCGTCGGTCTCCATCGAATGAACGCGCAGCGCCGTCAGGCGGCACGGATCGACGAGCATCTTGAACGCACGCAGCCCCGGCGCATCCCCCATCGGGTCGCGCGCACGGGTGGTGAAATTGGCGAGCATCCCGCCCTCGGGCGTCGTCTCGTGGCCAGAGAAGCCGAACATGTGCCACGGCAGCGAGACATTCGGGACATCGCCCAGAGGCGCAAGTGCGGCGTTCAAATCGTCACCCGCAGTCGGGATCAGGAATTCGTCCACGTCGATGAAGGCCATCCAGCGGTGATCGCCGCCGAAATTCCCCGCCGCATGGGCATAGGCAAGCACCTGATTGTGGATCTCGCGCCCGAGACGGATGTCGCTCAGCCGCTGTGCCCAAGGGATGATCGTCAGCGCCTCGGGCGGTAGCGCGCCTTGCAGCACCGCGCGGGTCTCATCCGTACTGGCATCGTCGTAGATCACGAAATGCCGCACGCCTGCCGCATGGTGGAACCGGGCCCATTCGCCGATGAAACGCGCCTCGTTGCGCACGATCGCGGCGATGGCGATGCCATGACGGTCCGGACGCGGCTCGGGCGTGGTGATCCCGAGCTTCGAGATTTTCGCCCGGCCCAGCAGTTTTCGCAGCATTCGCGCCTCCCGTCCGAGTCACGAACGGGACGCTCCCGCTCAGTCGTCGGATTTGTAGCTGTAGCGGTAGTTATAATGATATTGGTAATGGCCGCCATAGCGCTCACTCGCCTCGGCCTTGAAGCCGTTGAGGACCGCACCGGTAATCGACGTGCCCGCCGCCTCGAAGCTCGCCTGCACCGCGCGCACCGCGCCCTGCATCGTCTCGAGATGGCGCGCGACCGCGATGCTCGCGCCGACGGAGCGCCCGATCACGACCGGGTCGGTCACGGCCAGCGCGGGCGGCGCGTCGACAATGATCAGATCGAATTCGCTGTCGAGTTGGCGCAGCATGGTGCCGAACTCGGCCCGCATCAGAAGTTCCGACGGGTTCGGCGGGTAACGGCCCGAGGTGATGACTTTCAGCCCCTCGACCGGCCCGTCGCGCATCACCTCCGCCAGAGATTTCTCATGGCCGAGATAGTCGGACAGGCCTTCCACCGTTTTCGGCAGATGCAGGAAGCGCGCGAGGTAGCCTTTGCGCATATCCGCATCGATCACGCAGACCCGCTGCCCCGCCTGCGCCGCAACCACGGCGAGGTTGATCGACATGAAGGTCTTGCCGACGCCCGGCGCGGCGGAGGTGATCTGGATCGAGTTGGTCTGCGCATCCAGCAGCCCGAAATGCAGCGAAGTGCGCAAGGAGCGCAGCGCCTCGGTCGCGACCGCCTCAGGGTGCTCCAATGCGAAGATCGGCAGGTCGCCCTTGCGGTTGCGCAGATCGGCGGCTTCCTGTGCGAAGGGCACGGTCGCGAAGACCGGAAGGCCGAGCGCCTCGATCTCTTCGGCACCCTTGATTCCCCGGCGCAGCGCGCGACGGATCAGCACGATGGCCGCGCCGATGATCAGGCCGAGGATCGCCGCGAGGGCCACGATCCGCGATTTGCGCGGCGCGACCGGGATCGTGCTCGCATAGGCTTTGTCGATCACCCGCACCGAGCCCACGGTAGAGGCGCGCACGACCTTCAGTTCCTGCGAACGGTTCAGCAGCTGGGTGTAGACCTGCTGCGCCACTTCGAGATTGCGCTGCAGGTTGAAGATGTCCTTCTGCGTCTCCGGCAGGCCTTGGGTCGCCTTCTTCGCCTGATCCAGCTGCGCCTGCAGCTCTTTGCGGTTCTGCAACAGCGCCTGATAGGCCGGGTGATTGACCGTGTACTGGTTCTTCAGCTCCGCCTCTTTCAGATCGAGCGCGGAGAGTTCCCCTTCGATCTTGGTGACGCGTTCCAGCAGGGCCTGCGTCTCGTATTTAACGTCGACCGATTTTTGCTTCTGACGATAGGCATTCAGCGCCTGCTCCGCGTCGGACACGTTTTGGCGGGCGTCGGGAAGCTGCTTTTCGATGAAATCGAGGCTGTTCTCGGCGGAGGCCGAGTTGCGCTCGATATTCTGTTCCACGAAGGAGGTCGCGATCGCATTCAGGATCGCTTCGGCCCGCTGCCGATCGGTGTCCTGATACGAGGTCTGAAGGATGTTCGAGCCGCGCGGACTTTCGGAGACCGAGAAATTCGCCTTCATCGTCTTGATCGCGGCGTTGAGCGATTGCCGCCCGACGAAGAATTCCCGACCGGCCGGGGCATCCATCGACGCCACGGCCAAGGTGAAATCGCCATCACGCGCGGTGATCTCATGGCCCACCGTACCTGCGAGATCGGTCCCGTCCGGCAGCGTGACTTCGTAGCTATCCGCACCGGTGACGCGCAGGTCGATCATCTCGCCCAGCCATTGCTCCGGCACCTTCATGCGCCCGATCTGAAGGCTCTCATTCCCCCATTGGTACTGATCGAGCAGTCCCGGATCGGGCAGATGCAGATTGGTCGGCAGCAGACCGATCACCGGCAAGCGCCGCGGGATCACGAAGTTCTGCAGATTGAGCTTGTTGGCCGCCTCCCCCAGAACGAGCCGCGAGGACATGATCGCGATCTGGGTTTCCGCCTCCGATTTGCCGCCACCGTCGCTGCCAAGAATGTCCTGCATCGAGGTCGGGAGTGCCGCCAACGCGTTTTGCGATTGCTCGAGCTGCAGGAGACCGGTGGCCTGGTAGATCACCGGTTTGCGCAGCGCGACAAAGGCACCGAGGCTCACGGCGATGACGAAAGCCAGCGCGATCCATTTCCAGCCCGCCAGAAGCGCGCCGGCCAGCGCCATCAGGTCGATCTCGTCATCCTCGACTTCGGGCTGCGCGGCGTGTTTCTGCGTCATTTCGGAAATTTGCTTCATCTGTCCCGTTCAAACTCTCAAATGCTTATTCAAAACCGCGCCTTTGCCGCCGTGACGCGGATCAACGTT
>NZ_DFRG01000041.1:0-5097 GCF_002378135.1 Thioclava sp. UBA3469 | reverse complement strand
ATGATCATGGGTTGCGAGCGCCGCGTGGTGTTCGACTTCATCAACGTCATTCAGGGCGATGCGCGGCTCAAGCAGGCGCTGATCAAGGACAAGCGGGTCGAGACGCTCTCGATCCTGCCGACCTCGCAGACGCGCGACAAGGATGCGCTGACGCAAGAGGGCGTCGAGAAGGTGCTCGACGAGCTGCGTCAGGAATTCGATTACATCATCTGCGACAGCCCCGCCGGGATCGAGCGTGGTGCGCAGCTGGCGATGTTCTTCGCCGATGAGGCGGTCGTCGTGACCAACCCCGAAGTCTCCTCTGTGCGCGACAGCGACCGGGTGCTGGGCCTTCTGTCGTCCAAGACCCGCCGGGCCGAAAGCGATGGCGAGCCGGTCAAGGCGCAGGTGCTCCTGACCCGTCACGACCAGTCGCGCATCGACAAGGGCGAGATGATGACGGTCGAGGACGTGCTGGAGCTTCTGGCGGTCCCGCTGATCGGTATCGTGCCCGAAAGCACCGCCGTTCTGCGCGCGTCGAACACCGGTATGCCGGTCGTGCTCGACGAGCCGTCCAGCGCCTCGGCCGCCTATGACGACGCGGTCTCGCGCCTGCTGGGCGAGGACATTCCGATGCGCATTCCGGGCGAGAAGCGTCCCGGCTTCATCGGTCGTCTCTTCGGGCGGTCCGCATGAGCCTGTTCGGTTTCTCGCTCAAACCCCGCCGCGCGAAATCGGCGCAAACGGCCAAGGACCGTCTGCAGATCCTGCTCGCGCATGAACGCGGAAGCGGGTCGGCGCAGGCCGACTACCTTCCCGATCTGCAACGCGACATCCTCGCGGTGATCCGCAAATACATGCAGATCGAAGAGGATGGCGTCGATATCCGGATGGAGCGCAACGACGATATCTCGAGCCTCGAGATCAATATCGAGATGCCCTCGGATTCGGAGAAAGCCGCCAAATCCGCGAAGTCCGCGAAACCGGCCGCCAAGTCGGCGGCCCGGAAGTAAGCGTTTCTAGAGATGCTCCGGCGCGGCGGATTGGCTGCGCCGGAGAACGCTCTGCCGATGGCCGGCGTGCCAGAGATAGAGCGCCAGGCTCCCGATCACGATCGCCCCGCCGATCAGCATCGCGCGGCTCGGGGCCTCACCCGTTCCCCACCAGACCCAGATCGGCCCGAGGATCGTCTCGAGCAGCATCAGCAGGCTGACATTCGAGGCCGAGGTGTAGCGCGAGGCAAACGATAGCGACATGAACGAAATCGGCAGCACCACACCGCCCGCCAGCGCGATTGCCCAGATTTGACCGCCCGACACGGCCGCGCCTCCTGTCCAGAGCAGTGCTGCAAGTCCGGCCAGCCCGGCCCCGGAGCCGACGGCCAGCAGGATAGGCAGATGCGGATTGCGCCGGATCGTGACGAAGGTCGTCGACAGGCTCAACGCGACCCCAAGCCCCGCAAGCGCGCCGTAGACCGGATTGCCGCCCACGCTCGCCGGGGCAGGACCGAAGACGGCCAGCCCGATCCCGCTGAGAACGGCGGCGATGGCGAGCCATGTCGACCAGTGGGTGTTCTCACGCAGGAGCAGCCGGGACAGCAGCGCCGCGAAGACCGGCACGGTCGAGACGCTGAACAGCACGACCGACACCGGGGCGGCGGCGATCCCCACAGCAAACAGCGTCATGTTCGAGAAATGGCAGGCGACCAGCACCAACCCCGCGCCGCTGGCGAGCGCCTGCAGGTCGCGCTTCAGGTGGCGTCTGCGCAGGGTGATGGAGGTCAGCCACATCGCGCCGCCCATCAGCAATCCGCGCCACATCACCATCTGCGCGCCGCTCATCTCGGACCAGCGCATCAGCAGCGTGTCGGGCGAGATTGCCAGCGCGCCGAACAGCGCGAGCAAAATCCCGAACATCGGATGTCTGGTCATGATGGGGCTCCCTTCGCGCGGACCGCGCGTCTGGCGATCTCTAGCGGTCCGCGCGCGAGGTTCCAAGGCCGGGCAAGAGAACACCGGCCCGAGGGAAGCGGGCCGGTGTCCCAGATCGCAAGGATTTTGGGAGATCAGTTCGGCAAGGCTCCGCAGAACCCGCCGCTTGCGACCTGACCGGATCCGAAGGCAAAAGCCGGTGGGGCTTGGTAGGGATTGAGCGGCGCGCCCAATAGATCCGCGCCGATCAGGAGAAGCAGGCCCGCGAGGGCGGTGAAGGCAGTCGCTTTCCGGGTCATGCGCGTGCCTCCAGTCCAAGGCGGGGGCGCAGCCAGATGCCCAGATAGGCGCCCGCGAAGGCTGCAGCGAACCAGACCCAGCCATGCAGGCTGCCGGTCGAGATGCCCGAGAAGAACGCACCCACGTTGCAGCCGAAAGCCAGTCGCGACGAATAGCCCAGCAGGAAGCCTGCGATGATCGTCGCGGCCCAGGCGCGGGCCGGATAGCTCGGCAATTTCTGCGACAGCCCGCCCTGACGCCATGCAGCCACGCCGAACGCGCCCGCGATCAGGCCGATATCGGTGAGCGAGGTGTAGTCGGTCAGCAGGCTCTCCTGCACGCGGGTGATCGAGCCTGGGGCCGCGTAGAAGGCCGATTGCGTCAGGTCGACGCCCATTCCGTTCACGCCCTTGGCGACCCAGAGACCCAGCCCGTAGACCACGCCCCACGGTTGCCCCGCGACCAGGAGGTTCGCGATGGCAAGCGCTGCGAGGACGAGGGCCGCAATGACATAGCGCCGCGGCAGGCTCCGCGATCCGCGCTTGCCGAGGAAGAAGACCGTGGCCGCGACCAGCCCGAGAAGAACCAGCGTCACAGCAAGTCCGCTCGTGCCGCGCAGGGTCAGGATCGGCAGCGCGCCGAGATTGGTCCACCAGATCAGCCCATAGGCGCCGAAGAAGCTGCCGATGGCGAAGAACGGAAGCGCGAGCAGTCCGATCGGGTTGCCCGAGCCTGCGTTCACAAGCGTGCCCGAGCCGCAGCCCATCACGACCTGCATCGCCGCGCCGAAGACAAACGCGCCGCCGACCATCGCGAAGCCGATCGGGGCCTGCGCGCCGGTTAGCTCGCCCGGATGGCTCGAGATCGCCGGGATCGCGACGATGGACACCAGCGCGATGGCCAGAAGTTGCGCGAGGATGCCCGCCGGTTCGCGCCGCACGATCATCGCGCGCCAAGGGCCCGCAAAGCCGAAGCGCAGCCCTTCCAGCGCGATGCCGAAGCCCAGCCCGATCGCCAGCATGAAGCCGTAGCGCGCGCCGCCGAACAGTGCGAGCGCACCGATCGCCACGAGCGCGGCGACGATCAAAGCACTGCGCCGGGCGATACCGCCCGACGCTGCGTCTCTGTCAAGAATGGCCGTGGACATTCTTAGCCTCCGGTGAGCTGGTTCAGAAGGTTCTGCAACAGGCCGGGCGTGTTCGCCATCTCACCGTCGGTCTGGGAGTATTCCACCATCGAACCGGGGTAGAGCTTCACGTTCTCGATGCCTGCGAGCTCGGACATGGCGAACCAGTCGGTCGCCGCCCAGTGCCCGGTATTGCAGAAGGACACGACTTCTTCGCCGTCCTTGATGCCCAGCTGCTCTTTCAGAGCGGCCGCATCGGTTTTCGCGTCGATGACCGTCGCGCCCG
Source organism: Thioclava sp. UBA3469 (assembly GCF_002378135.1). NCBI lineage: Bacteria > Pseudomonadati > Pseudomonadota > Alphaproteobacteria > Rhodobacterales > Paracoccaceae > Thioclava > Thioclava sp. UBA3469. The sequence goes on along the minus strand of NZ_DFRG01000041.1, from coordinate 1,496 downwards.
AGCGGAAGAACTTGGTGTAGGGCAGGTTCTCTGCGCCGGGCAGGGTGCCGGGACGCGAAGCGGCGGAGTGCGCTTTCTTGCCCTCGAAGAAGGCGGGCGGACGCGCATCGACGAGCACAGCCTTGCCCTTGCCGTTGACGACATCGCTCACGGCGGGCGTTTCCGCCGTCCAGCGGTCATTCCACGTCAGATCGAGATCGGTGGGCATCAGGTTCTCGGTCACGTCCGACATCGGCAGGCCCGCATTGGCCCAGGCGGTCGTGCCACCGTTCAGGATCGACAGATCGGTGAAACCGGTGCTTTTCAGCGTCCAGTAGACGCGCGCGGCGGCGCCGAAGTCGGTATCCGTATCGCCCTGCGCGATGATCACGATGGGGCGGTCGGGCTCGAGCCCGATCTGCTCGAAGGACGCCTGCAGCTTCGCGATCGGCGGCACCTGACCGGGATTGTTATCCGGGCCGCGGAACAGCGAATAGGGCGCATAGACGGCACCGTCGATATGGCCTTTTTCATAGCTGCCGGTGCGGATGTCGAGCAGCACCGGATCGAGCGTGTCGATCTCGGCGTTCAGCTCGCTCGGGGTGACGAGCGGGCCGAGATCGCTGGCCATCGCGGCGCTGGCGGCGAAAAGAGCAGCGCCGGTTGCGACGGCTGCGGAAATACGTGCGAGACGGGTCATGGAAAACCTCGCTGGTTAGGGATTTTGTCCCAAATTGTTCAGGATTTTCGTGATGGCAAGCTTATGCGGGTCGCTGTTCCTATTACGCGGAAGGAAAATGTTCCAATTTTGGTTTGGTTCGCGAGATTTGCGTCCCGTTCCGTAGGGCAGGCTGGACGCGCGGTCTGTCGCGGTGCTGAAGGGCGCGACCGCGTTTTTATTCGCAGCGGAACGTCTTTCGGCCCGGGTAGCCGGGATTTCGGCGGCGCGGCTGCTCTGCGTTGCGAGAATCGCCTGCCGCGCCCCCGGGTTGGCAGTCCCCGCCCGATGTCGTTAAGGATTGGGCAAGATGCGCGTCTGGGGAGGATCAACGTGAGCAAGTTATTCGTCGGTGTCGATGTCGGAACCGGTTCGGCGCGCGCCGGGATTTTCGATCGGGAGGGCACGCTTCTCGGCGTCGGCAAGCACCCGTTGGAGATGTGGCAGGACGATCATGGCCATGTCGAGCAATCGAGCGCCCAGATCTGGCAGGCGGTTTGCGATGCGGTGAAAGGGGCCCTCGCCGCGTCGGGAGCCGACCCGCGCGATGTCGCGGGGATCGGGTTCGACGCGACCTGTTCGCTCGCCGTGATGGGCCCGGAGGGCGGGCTGCCCGTGGGCGATCCTGATGCGCCCGAGCGCGACATCATCGTCTGGATGGATCACCGCGCCGGCGATCAGGCGGCGCGGATCAATGCGGGCGATCACGACGTGCTGCGCTATGTGGGCGGCCGGATTTCGCCGGAGATGCAGACGCCGAAACTGATGTGGCTGCGCGAGGAGCGCCCCGAGATCTACG
>NZ_DFRG01000117.1:0-7411 GCF_002378135.1 Thioclava sp. UBA3469 | reverse complement strand
GATCGTGGCGCCGGGGCTCAGGTAGCCGCCGACAAATCCGGCAATTGCGATCACCACGCCGATTGCGCCGACCAGTCCGACCAGTTCTTTTCTCTTCTGTCGCAAGCCCATCGGTCTCTCCCCTCTTCATGCAAATCCTAGTCGATTCGCGCGCGACGCCCAAAGATCACGGCACCAAAGTCGAACGGCCCGACACGCCCGATGGACAATCAGCCGAGCCAGTCGCCCAAGCGTCCATAGAGCGTCCTGATCTCTTTCATGGGCACGTCGACCGCCATAGGGGATTGTCGTTTGCATGATCATGCTCCTCCGGATTGTCATCGTTGATTGAGCTGCGCGCGCACGGCTTTGATGCCTTGCCGCGATACGCGATAAGGCTGGCCGTTCTGCGAGCGGATGAAGCGCCGTTTTCTCAGGCGCATAAACACGTCGAGCGTGCAGTCCGAAAGGACGTAACCGTCGCGCGTGTAACAGGTGATGGCGCGTATCTTGCCGCCCTCGCCTCTTTCATGGTGGATTGCTCCGCCAAGGGCGAGTTCATGCAAAACACGCTGTTCGTGCTTTGAGATATTCAAGGGATTGGTCTCGATTTTATGAGAGTGCAGAAAGAGAGGCACTCAGCGTTGCGCGTGAGTGTTCTTTTGGTTCTGGCGTTCCCGCATCACTTGAACGGGAACGGGCTTATGCCCGGGGCTCTTGCATAAAATCTCCATCGCATGAGGTCTCTGCCTCATACCTGTTGGACAGTTAGGCACGGACGCAGAGCACAACAAGTCCCCTGCGACATCTCTGCCCGATTAGAGCAGTGGCGTTGCTGAAATGCGGGCATCCACCGCCCGTCGCGAAAGCTCTGGCGCCGAGTGTTCTGATAAAGAGCCGCAACGACAGCGCCGGTTGCAATGTCCTCAGCGACTATCTACGCCATCAGATACACCAGCCCAGATTGGACAGCGGTAATGCCGATATTCCTGATCCTCATGGTCATTGTCGCAGGCGCCTTTGGAGCGTTCTTCTGGCTCAAGCGGCACAAGCGCGCCCAACTCCTGACGACCGCATTGCCGGAGCGTCAGCGTCGCATTGTGAAGCAGCAGGTTCCGCTGATCCGAAGACTGCCGGGCGACCTGCAAGCGCGGCTCGACGGCAAGATCAGCCTGTTTCTGGATCAGGTCGAATTCCTCGGCTGCAATGGCTTGGAAGTGACCGAGGAAATGCGGCTCTCCATCGCCGCCCAAGCCTGTCTTCTCGTCGTGAATTCAGACAGCTGGTACGATCACCTTCGCACCATCCTGATCTATCCCGGGGCCTTCAAGTCCAGACAAGCTCAGCGCAGCGGCTATGTTTTGACGGAACGCGAGACCATTCGGACCGGGGAGAGCTGGGCGCGCGGTCCGGTCGTTCTGTCTTGGAAGCACACCCGGTGGGGCGCCTCCAACGATCATGATGGCCACAACGTCGTCTTGCATGAGTTCGCCCACCAACTCGACGATCTTTCAGGTCACACGGACGGCATTCCGGTGCTGAGCAAAGAGCAGAGCTTCGCGGGCTGGGCAATGCCATTCGCCGAGGCCTACGAGCGCCATGTTCAGCACGTCAGACACGGGCGGCGCACCGTGATCGACGCCTACGGCGCCGAGGGGCCGGAAGAGTTCTTCGCGGTTCTGGTCGAGGCCTTCTTCGAGCGACCGGCAGAGCTGAAACACGCCGAACCTGCGGTCTATGAACAGCTGTCGATACTCTTCCATCTTGAGCCATCGACATGGGCCCGATGACCCTGCGCGCAGGCTCGTCCCCGTGACCTTCCGGCCTGCACCGGAAGATCCGGCATCCACCGGCTCATTCCGCTCTCATCGAACCTTTCAAGACAGCCCGGCATACACTCCAGAAAAATGCCGCCGTCATCACAGCCCGGCAAAGGCATCGGTGTGAATCAATCTGCGACGGACCCCACATTTGCGCAGCATCTTCAGAAACCCGGAGACCATGGAGCTCGCGCCGGAAACATAAACGCGCCGTTCGTCCAGATCGGGAACGCATTCGCGCAAGTTCGTCTCGTCCATACGGCCCTGCACCAGCGTCACATCGTCATATATGGCGGAGCCGGGTTCTCCGGACACCGCGTAGACCACTTTCATCCCCAACTCGTTGCGCGCGCGCGTCAGAAGCTCTCGATAGGCGATCTCGTCTGCTGATCTATTCGCGTAGACCAGAACGATATCGCGTTTCTCGCCGCGCTCGAGGAGGTCGGCGATCATGCTGCGAAACGGGGTAATGCCGATCCCGCCCGCGATGAACAGAAGCTTCTTCTCGCGCTGCCGCGGCAGGACGAAGGTACCCGCGATCTGCGAGCCATAGATCGTGTCGCCTTCCTGCATCCGCAAAAGCCCGCGCTTGAACGCGCTGCCCTGAGGGTTGAACTTGACGCCGACCCGCACGGCTGAGGCCCCGGGCGCGGAGGCGATGGTGAAGGGCCTGCGGTTGCCGCGCTTGTCCGATCCCGACAGCCCCAGCGTCCAATCGAGATACTGGCCCGCCCGGAATTTCAGCGCGCGGTCCGACTGGAAGACGAATTCGTAGCAGTTCGCGGCGATCTCTTCGACACCGATCAGCTTCATCTTGAACCGACCTTTGGGGCTGGCGGCCCAGGCGTAGATATTCGCCACGAGGAAGGCCATTCCGGGGGAGAAATACATCGTCCCGATATGGATATTCGAGGAAGACAGAACCCCGACGATGGCGGCGTAGACATGCCGCGACCAGCGACCATGCGCAGCCGTCAGCGGCTCTGTCAGCATCGCGAAGCCCGCGAAGAACAGCGGCGAATAGAGGAGCGTCTGTTGCAGCGCCATTCCCATCATGCCCGGAGGCGTCGTTACCAGAACGGCGGCGAGGTTGGACAGGATGTAGACCGCGATCATGCCGAGGCGCTCGATCTTATAGGCGACGAGCAGCCCGCCGAGGATCACCACAGGCAACAGCTGAGGCGTGCCTCCGACCCACCACAAGGCCGGGGTGTTGAGCCCTACTCCCGCGACGACCGCGCCGATCGCCACCGGATTGAAGATGTGCTTATGCCCGAGCGTCAGGATGAATTTCGACGCGATCGCGACGACCGATGCGAGCACGATCGCGGCCAGTGTCATCGGATCGGCGAAATCCGCCGGCGGCATGATGAGCGCGAGGATCAGGGCCGTGATATAGACGGATTCCGCATTCGTCGGCAGCTTCAGAAAAAAGCTGAAAAGCCGGTTCGTCACCCAGGCGCTCGCGACAGAGAGCACGAGCGACACGACAAGCCCGACAGGGTCGAGGAAGGCCGCTCCCATCATGCCGACCGCAATCCCGCCCAGAAACAGGATCCCGAGATAATAGACCATCAATCGATACATCGTGACGCCATTCAGCGAACGCCTGATCAGTTTCATCATGAGAAGACAAACTCCTTGAAACCGGTCGTTTGCACGGCCGTTCCATCCTGGTGGATTTGGTAGGCTTCGAGGCCATCGAGGGCTTCGATATAGTAGATGCCCTGCTCGCCCATCGCGAAGGCCGCCGTGGCGTGTAGGTCCGCGACGAGAACGTCATGCCCGATCACGGTGATGCTGACGGGGCCTTCGATGCGGGCGGCTCGGTCATGCGGGTCATAGATATGATCGCCACGGACATAGTTGCCCGACGTCGCCACGCCCTGCCCCCTTGGCGCGATTGCCTTGACGATCTGGCGCGGATCGAAGGGATTGCGAATACCGATCGACCACTCCCGGTCGCGCGCATCGCGCCCGCCGACCTGAATGTCTCCGCCCGCATCGATGCAGAAATTCCCGAACCCGTCTCTCTCGAGCAGTCGGGCCGCACCGAGGATCGCCCATCCTTTCACGACACCGGAAGGGTCGATGGTTCCATCCTCGCGCCGAATGTCGAAATACCCGTCCGTGATCTCTTGCATGTCATGCGCGATCTTCAGGACGTCGTGCATCTGGGAACTGAGTGCGGGCGCATCGATCTCGCCCGAATTGAAGCGCGAAACTTCGCTGTCAGGGCGGAAGGGGCTGAAGCGTTTATCGGCGTCATTGAAGACGTCGAACACCCTTTCGTGAATGTCTGCGCCCTCGGAATTCGGGATGTCGAGCGTGATCGGCATTCCCATGATGATCCGCGTCTCGACGGTCATGGCCGGACTATTTCAGCGATTTCAGCAGCGCATCATTTGCCGAATTCAGGAACGCCTGGCTGGTGAGCGTTGCGCCGGAAATGTAAGAGACGTTGGTATTCTGCGCCATGACGATTTCGCGCTCGAGCATCGGCAGCGCCTTGCTGTTGATATAGCGGCTCGTCCTGCGATCCGTCGGCGATCTGAGGATATCGATGGAGGCGATTTTCCCATTTTTCACATGGGCTTGCACCTGCACATAGCCGTAATACTGGCGGACCGGAGACCCGGTCCAAGTGCCGTCCTGAAATTGAGCGTTCGCGGGAATTTGGCGAGGCTGCGAAAAGCTCGAGAAAAAGCCTGCCGATGCCGCGGTCGAACTGAGCAGCACAGCGAGAACGGTGCCTGAAAGTGCGCTTGTAAACTTCCTGCTCGTCATTGGGGACCTCCTGATATTCCTTGCGGGCTCCCGGCCCGGTGACTTCGATTTGACGGTCGCTCGCCTGCCCCCAGACCACTTATAAAGATACGTGTTCCGCATCGACATTGAAGTCGCGCCCGTTCCCCTTTGCGTGAAGCAATTGCGAGCGAAGGGAGCGACCCTATCGAGAACGCAGTCGCGCCCGACCCCATTTCCGGTTGAGGTATCGCTTTTCCTTCGCGGATCTTTCACCTTGCCAGCACTTGCGCTCCGTCAGCCTCACCGCCGCCGGAACAGCAACCTGAGGGAGAACGCAGTCTCTGCGAGGATTGTCAGCCCATATGCGGGGCGAAAGCCGACGAGAGGTCGGGCACGGAAGCTATTGGCAACGCGCGGACGGTTCGTTCGCTGCCTGGCCCAGACCGACACGAGAACGATAGCCGCGCCGGGCTCGAGACGGGCGACGCGCCCCGACCGTATTGCGCCCGGCCTTCAAACGACCAGCTACGCTGGCACGATAATTTGACGCAATTTCTCAAGCTCCTCCTCGGACATGTCCAGCGCATCGCGGGTCACATCGTGAAGCTCCTGCATCAATGTTTGAGCCTGCTCGATCTCCTCCTGCGTGATCGGACGAGACGGATGGGCAAAGAAACCGAGCGAGCGGTCCAGCTCGCCAAGCGCAATGACTTTTCCGAAGCGCAATCCGAAACGCGCGGCGGCGCCGAACACGTCACTCTGGTCACCGTCGGCGAGATCTTCCCAGTCACAAATGCCCTGATTGGAGATCGCCCAGCGGACGGTCGGATCCACAAAAACGAGCTCTTTTTCAGTGTAGTAATCGACCCACTCTTTTGGGTAGGTGAGATAGCTAAGGGTCGGACTAGCAAAGCGAACATGCAGGCCCAGCGCGAATGTCCAATCGCAGACCCGGTTCAGACGTTGCAATAGGTCCTCGATCTTACGCAGATTATCCATGTCTCGCCTCCTGACCACATCTTGCAACTCTTCGCCGATGCTTTTGGCGTATTTAGGGCAGTTTCTTGAAAACTTCGATTTGTAAATTCGGGAAACGAGCTGAGACCGATGAAACCCGTGCTGTGCCTGAGGACTCTGGAGCATCCGCAGCGGGAGTTTTCGGGTCGGGTGTGCCTTGGGCAGAAAGCGCGATAGCGCCGTTCCGATGGGATCGGCATCCTGAAACGACACCTCGCAGCCAGAAGCACTCAAAAAATGCGCTTTCGGAGGATCAGGCAAGAATACCCCCGGAATGATATATCTGTCTCCGGCCTTCGGGACTTATTTCGAGTGCAACGCCGCTAAGCAGATTGGCGCGTCGATCTCGAAAGGACACATGATGGAACTCACGCAAGACTGGGACAAAACCTTCCCGAAAAGCGACAAGGTCGACCACAGCAAGGTCACCTTCACCAACCGCTACGGCATCACGCTGGCGGGCGATCTCTACGCTCCCAAGGGCGACGGCCCCTTCGCCGCAATCGCGATCAGCGGCCCGTTCGGCGCCGTGAAAGAGCAATCCTCCGGCTTCCACGCACAGACGCTCGCCGAGCGCGGCTTCGTCACTCTGGCATTCGACCCGTCCTTCACCGGCGAAAGCGGCGGCAGCCCGCGCAATGTCGCCTCGCCCGACATCAACACCGAGGATTTCAGCGCCGCGGTCGACTATCTCGGCCTGCTGGAGTCGGTCGATCGCGAGCGCATCGGCATCCTCGGCATTTGCGGCTTCGGCGGTATGGGCCTGAACGCAGCCGCGGTGGACAAGCGGGTCAAGGCCGTGGCGGTCACCACGATGTATGACATCAGCCGGATGATGGCCAAAGGCTACTTCGACAGCACCACGCCCGAGCAGCGCGCGGAAACTCTCGAGGCGCTCGGTCAGCAGCGCTGGGTCGATGCGGAAAACGGCGCTCCGGCCTATGGCCCGGTCTCGCTCGAACTTCAGGGCGGCGAGCCGCAATTCGTCGTGGAATACGCCGGTTACTACAAGTCCGAAGAGCGCGGCTTCCACCCCCGGTCGGTCAACTCGAACGCATCCTGGACGCTGACGACGCCCCTGTCGTTCATGAACATGCCGCTCCTGACCTATATCGACGAGATTTCGCCGCGTCCGAGCCTTTTCGTTCACGGCGACAAGGCGCATTCGCTCTATTTCAGCGAGACGGCTTACGCCGCTGCGGCCGAACCGAAAGAGCTGTTCATCGTCGAAGATGCGAACCACACCGATCTCTACGATCAGGTCGACAAGATCCCCTTCGACAAATTCACCAGCTTCTTCACCGAGAACCTGTGATAAAATGCTCGGAGCCGTCTGAGGGCGGCTCCGACCTTCAGACGGGGCATCATGCCGATGAATGAGCAGACCATCCGATTTGGACACTCGCACGAAGCCCTCGCCGCGATGATCGAGCAATGGGCAGAGGGTTCGGAAGATGTCTCGACCCCACTTGCGGATCTGAGCTTCTTCCGGCGCACGCGCCCGACCGAGCCGGATGTCTGCCTGGTCGAACCCGCGCTTCTGGTCGTGGCGCAAGGGGCCAAGCAGATGTTCGTGGGCGGCGCGCCGCATCGATACGACCCGTCCGGCTTTCTGATCACCTCTCTGGAAATCCCCGGGCAGACGCAGATCATCGAGGCGAGCGAAGAACGGCCCTGCCTCGGGCTAGTCCTGAAACTCGACCAGAGGATGCTGGCCGAGATGGTCGCGCGCAACGTGACGCCACCGCCCTCTCAGGCAAAGAAGCGCAGCAGTGTCGCGGTGGGCACCATGACCTCTGACCTTCTCGCCCCGCTGGAGCGGCTCGTGGCGCTTCTCGACGAGCCCG
>NZ_DFRG01000115.1:0-5844 GCF_002378135.1 Thioclava sp. UBA3469 | reverse complement strand
GCGTCGATATGCGCCATGATCCCGAAGTTGCGATAACGCTGTAGGGGATATTCGCGAGCCATTGTGGCGTCCTTCCGTTATTACCAGCGATAATGGCTGAACGCTTTGTTCGCGTCGGCCATCTTGTGGGTGTCTTCGCGCTTCTTGACCGCGGAACCACGCGAGTTCACCGCATCCAGAAGCTCGCCAGCGAGGCGCTCTTCCATGGTGTTCTCGTTGCGGGACTTGGCGGCAGCGATGAGCCAGCGGATGGCCAGCGCTTCGCGGCGGGTCGGGCGCACTTCGACCGGAACCTGGTAGGTGGCACCACCCACACGACGCGAACGCACTTCGACCGAAGGCTTCACGTTGTCGAGGGCTTCGTGGAACACCTCGATGGGCTCACGCTTGAGCTTGCCCTCAACGCGGTTGAGCGCGTTGTAGACGATTTTCTCGGCGGCGGACTTCTTGCCGTCGATCATCAGGTTGTTCATGAATTTGGTCAGCACGCGATCGCCATATTTGGCGTCGGGCAGGACTTCGCGCTTTTCAGCGGCGTGACGACGAGACATCTCGAGATCTCCTTACTTCGGACGCTTCGCGCCGTATTTCGAACGGCGTTGACGACGGTCTTTAACACCTTGCGTATCGAGCACACCGCGCAGGATGTGGTAACGAACGCCCGGAAGGTCTTTCACACGGCCGCCACGGATGAGCACAACGGAGTGCTCCTGGAGGTTGTGCTTTTCGCCCGGGATGTAGGAAATGACCTCGAAGCCATTCGTCAGGCGCACCTTGGCGACCTTACGCATAGCGGAGTTCGGTTTCTTCGGCGTCGTCGTGTAGACGCGCGTGCAAACGCCACGCTTTTGCGGGCACTCTTGGAGGTGTTGCGACTTAGAGCGCTTCACCTTGGGCTGCCGCGGTTTGCGGATCAGCTGTTGGATCGTCGGCATTCGGTTCCCCGTTCTGCTGTCAATACTCGCCCCGTTTCCGGAGGCGCCACTTCTCGACGCGTTTCCGCGCGGATTCGCGAAAACGCCAAATCGCGTTCCTCCCCGGCCCGAGGACCGCGGCGAATGCGTTGAATTCCAGAGGATCGGGGCGAAGGCCCGGATCATGACCACTAGAAATCGGCGACCCTTCGGGCAGACTTCGCCCGTCAGGTAGCGCGGCGTATAGGGGGAGTCGTTTGGGTTGTCAACTCTTGCGGCGGGTCCGTGCGAGGAGCTGCGCGCCCCACCCCGCAAACAGGATCCCCCAGAGCAGCCAGGCCGCCGTAAGGCTCACCAATCCGGCGAAATAGGTATCCGACAGGAAGTGCCGCCCGGTGCCGACCCGCTGCACGATGATGAAGACCGCGACGAAGACGCCGATGGCCCGCAGATAGAGCAATCCCCAGCGCGGCAGGCGCAGCCGCGACAGCTCCGCGCCGAGCCAGATCAGCAGCCCCAGCGCCACCGCCGCCGCCACCTCGCCCGACACGAACGAGCAGTTCCGCGAGCATTGATCGGTGAAGGTCCCCGCGAGGCTGAAATGATGCGCGCCGCCGAAGAGATCGACATCCGCCGGGCGCGCGCGCCCCGAATTGGCCTTCAGGACACCGTTCACGACCACGATCGGGCCGAGCAGGTAGAGCAGGCAAATGAACGCCCAGATCCGCGCCGGCAGGCGCAGCACCGTGCGATGGCGCAGCCCCGCCCAGGGCCAGGCCACGAGCGAGACGAGGAACAGCACGATCGAGACATCCCAGATCCGTTGGCGCAGCCATTCCCAGAGCGGATTGGTGATCACCGAGAACCCCTCCCCTGCCCGGTAGAACAGCCCGGCGACGCCGAGGTCGAGCTCCGGCACGAAGCGGAACAGCAGGAAGCCCCCGATCCACGCCGCCAGCAACAAGCGGCCCGCGAAGATCATGTCAATTTTCGGAACGGACACAGCGCGCCTCCACCAGATAAGCCGCATAGCCTTTGCCTGCCCAAGTCCCGGTCGCGTCGAGCTGCGCCTCGGGCGCAACCGGACCGCTGCCGCAATCGGGCGCGCTATTGGCGATCACCAGCAAACGACCATTATAGTCCTGTGGCAAGGGCCACATCTGCTCGTAATAGCTGTCGGCCCGCACGACAGGCTTCGGCGCGTAGACGGTCACGCCCGCATCCTGCCCGGTATAGAACAGATCGGCGAGGATCGCGCGATTGCCCGTGTAGACCGGCACGTCGGCCGCTTCCGCAAGCGTCAGGATCTGGCGGCTCAGATCGGCCTGCCCCAGCCACCGCTTCAGAAGCGGCGCGCCATCCTTCTGCGGATAGGGCGCGAGGACCGTCAGCAGCGGGATCGACAGCGCGATCAACCCGTTGATCACGATCGCGATCCAGCGCCAGATGCCGCGCAGCACCATCACCGCCAGAACCGTCCCCGCGAAATAGGCAGCGACCGCCCAATTGGCATAGGCCCGGTCGAGCAGCGCCTCGATCGTCACCGCGACCAGCGGCGGCACAGAGAGCATCGCCAGCCCGCGCTTGTCCGGATCGCCCCAGCCCGCATAGCCGATCAGCAGCGCCACCATCGTCACCGGCCCGAAGACTGCGAATTGCGAGGCGACGAACTCGGCCATCGAGCCGAAATTCAGCGCAGCCCCTTCGCGGACCCAGCCGACATTGTCCATCGTATGCGAGACCGTGGTCAGCCCGTTATTCAGGTTCCAGACCACGTTCGGCGCGATTACCAGCCCGAAGGCCAGCCCCGCGATCACCGTGTTGCGCCAGCCGATCCGCCACGCCGGCGCGACAAGGGCCGCCAGCGCCAGACCGGGGATCAGGTAGATCGCGGCGTATTTCGCCATGAAGGCCAGCCCCGCCGCCACGCCCGCAGCGAGCGCGTCCGACCAGCGGCGGCTCTCGCCGGTGCGATGCAGGAACAAAAGGCTCAGTGCGTAGAACGGGGCCATTACCGTATCGGTCGAGATCAGCACCGAGCCGACCGCGACGAAGGGCAGCGTGACATAGATCGCTGCCGACCAGATCGCGACCGAACGCCCCGCGATCCGCGCGCCCAAGGCGCCAAGCACCAGCGCCGTGATACCGTGCAACACAGCGCCCGGCATCCGCACCCAGGACGGCGCGTCCGAGCCTGCCAGATCGGTCACCGCCCGCAGCAGCCAACCGATCAGCGGCGGTTTCGAGTAATAGCCGAAATCGAGATGCTGGCCCCAGAGCCAGTATTGCGCCTCATCGACGAAGAGATCGGTCTTGTTGAACGCCAGAAGTACCAGCCGCAGCGCGGTGACTGCGGCGACGACGATCAGGGCCGGGACGAGCCAGCCGTCCCGATCGCCCCTGCGTTCAAGCTTCGCGTTTACGCTTGGCATGGATCAGCCACAGATTGCGCCCGTAGATGAACACGCCGAGCGACTGGCCGAGAACAAAGACCGGATCTTTGCGATAGAGCGCATAGGTCAGCAGCATCACGCCGCCCGCGAGCGAGAAATACCAGAACGCCACCGGCACCACGGATTCGCCTTTGCGCTCGGACGCGATCCACTGGACGAGAAACCGCCCCGTGAACATGAGCTGCGCGAGCAGGCCGAAAAGGACCCACCACAGCTCGAGAACGCTGTCCGCGTGAAGCATATCCATCAGCCAGTCCATAGGCGTCACTCCTCGCGCATCACTTCGCCGGGCTGCGCTTTCTTGCGCCGACGGAGAAGCCACGCGACGCCCATCAGGTCGACGATGCCGACGAGACCGCGCTGCAGGTTGTTGTAATTCGAGCTGCCGCCGCCGCGCGAACGGTGAGCGACGTCGACATGGGCCACCTGCCACCCGTCGCGCGAGAACAGCGCGGGGAGGTAGCGGTGCATATGGTCGAAATAGGGCAGCGCGAGGAACGCCTCGCGCCGGAAAGCCTTGAGGCCGCAGCCGGTGTCGCGGGTGCCGTCTTTCAGGATCGCGCCGCGGATCTTGTTTGCCGCCTTCGAGGCGAGCTTCTTGGACATCGTGTCCTGCCGCCCGACGCGTTGGCCTGCGACCAGACCGATCTTCTCGGAATTCGCCGCGCGCAGTGGTGCCATCAGGGCGGGAAGCTCGGAGGGCGGGTTCTGACCGTCGCCGTCCAGCGTGCAGATGATGCTGCCCTTCGCGGCCCGAACCCCCGAATGGACGCCCGCGCTTTGACCGCCCGAAGCACGTTGACCGGCGGCGTTCTTGTGCTGCAGCAGGCGCAGGTTCGGATGGGTCTTCATCCGCTCGCGCAGGATCTGGTCCATCCCGTCATCCGAGCCGTCATCGACCACGATTACCTCGTAATCGCAGACCGGCGCGCAGGCGGTGTCGATCTCGTCGAGAAGCCCCGCGATGTTCGGCGCTTCGTTCTTCGCGGGGATCACGATTGAAATCTCGGGCATGGGTGCCGGAACTCTCTTGTCGCTGGGCCGGGATGGCTCCGAAGGTGCGGCTCTATTAGACCCGCCACCCGGTCTTGTAAACGGATCATCCCGGAGCAGCCGCGTCCCTGTGGCGGATCAGCCGAATTTCGCGAAAAGCTTCGAATAGCTCGGCTTGAGGGCGTTTCGCATCTCCATTGCACGTTCCATGTCGCCCGCCATCGCCGCGTCGTAGAAGAACGCGACAGAGACCGCGAAACCGTCCACGAGCTTTTGATACCCCATGTCGGTCTCGGCTTCCGGCGCGGGATGCTTGACGATCTGCGCCGCGAGGTAGCTCAGAAGCGAGGCATCCGCGATCAACTGACGCGCACCTTCGCCGCCCATCCCGGCGTAATCGCGCGCGAGCACCTCTTCCATCTCCGCGTGATAGGCGTTCATCCGGTCCGAGAAGCCCACGATGCCATTGCGGATATGCAGATCGCCGATGCTCTCGCGCACGCCTTCGAGGGTCTCATGCGCCTCGGGCAGGTTCCCGGCAGCCACCTCTTCCTCGGCCTTGGCCGCAAGCTCGCTGACCTTGTCGAAGGTCGCGCCGAGAACCGCGTCATCGGCATATTGCGGCGGCGGCTCGGCGGTCCAGGCGTCGGACAGCGACTGCCACTCGCCGACGAAGCGATCGAGCGCTGCCTTGGTCTCCGGCTGCTTGCCCTGGTTCGACAGGAACAGCGCCGCGCGGTAGTCGCCATAGGCCTTGCGCAGCTGCGCCTCCGCATCCTGATAGGCGCCCGCAAAGGCAGGCATGGCGATCAGCGCGCTCAGCGCGAACGGGGTGACAAAGCGGATCATCGGGGTCCCTCCTCCGGCAAACAGGCTCTCGCCTTTTCGACGTTACCCTGCCCCAGAGATCGGGTTCGCGCAAAGAAAAACCCCCGCGCGATCTCTCGCGCGGGGGGATGTTTCAGATCGTCTCCAACCGGAGGTGGATCAATCGCGGCTTTCCGGCGTCTCGACCGGACCGAAATCCGCCTCTGCCTCGGCCGGAGCCGCCAGCGCTGCCGCGGCTTCCGCCTCGGCCTGACGCTGCTGGATGACCTTGGAGTCGCGCTCGGTCGCGATCTTGCGGACCTTGGTGGTCGCGCCACCGGTACCCGCCGGGATCAGACGGCCGACGATGACGTTCTCCTTGAGGCCCACGAGCTTGTCGCGCTTGCCCTGCACCGAAGCCTCGGTGAGAACGCGGGTCGTCTCCTGGAAGGAGGCCGCCGAGATGAAGGACCGGGTCTGCAGCGAGGCCTTGGTGATGCCGAGCAGCACGGGTTCGCCATGCGCCGGACGCCCACCACGGGCTGCGACCTTGTCGTTCTCCTCGTCGAACTCTGCCTTGTCGACATTCTCGCCTTTCAGGAGCGTCGTATCGCCGGAATCGAGGATCTCGATCTTCTGCAGCATCTGGCGAACGATCACCTCGATGTGCTTGTCGT